>CAZGPF010000131.1:0-4932 GCA_964527275.1 uncultured Desulfosarcinaceae bacterium | reverse complement strand
TTTACGCCATGTATGGGTTGATGTTTTGTATTTAAAATTTTTCCAGTCAAGCTTACATTACTAAAAGTCCTGTTGTTTTGGAAACTTATCGTATAAGCTGTTAGGGCAAAAAAGAATAATGATAAAATCATAATTGCCTTCATTCCAAGGGCGTATCTTTGAGCTCTATGCTTTATTTGGAGCTTTGCAATTTCATACTTCCTTTCTTTTGTTATTGAAGACAGATCGATAAAATCATCTGATAATACGCGATCAACCAACTTGGATCTATCTTCTGCTTTTGCCGTAACAATTAGCCGTTTGTTCTTATCAATTAAATATTTAATTGCTGCAAGTACTACTAATGCAATTAATGCAATTAATGTCAGGCCACTTGTTACATACTGTAGAATATTCATGCTTTCCATTTTTTTCCACAATAGATATATTATTACTCAGTAGTATCCGGTTAGGTATTTGCATGTAAACGTTGTTGTCTTTGTTCTTTGGAAATTTTTAAATTAACCAGGACAATATGGGGTCAAATCTCGATTTGGGATTTGTTTCAATCCACGCTCCCGCATGGGGAGCGACAAACCTCAAATCGAGATTTGACCCCATTTGACGCGCCTTACAATTTGTGCCACTCTTGATGTCGTTATTTCCAGGTACCTCGCCGTTTCCGCTATTGGCAACAACGTCCCCCATTTCGAAATTTGAACTCTGGACCTTGAACTCCGATCTTCAGACCCCGCGAATCAACATGGTAGCCGGGTCCAGGATCAAGGCCGCCTCATTTTCCTGCTGCGGCCGACCCTTGATGGCCTTGATATGGATGGTATCCTTTTCCGGTTGCAAGGCTATGGCCACTGAAAAAAGGTCTTGCACTCGCGAGAGCTGTATTGGCAGGCCGTTTGTGTCCGGCTGTTGATGGCGATGGGTGGTCATGGTGAACCAGATGGGCAGGCGGAGTTTTTCGGCCAGATGTTTCAGGTCGTCCACTCCCCGCCGATCCCCGTCGTCAAAGGCCAGGCCGTCGATGATAATCATATGCGGGTGGAATATGTTTTGAGTCGTCAAGTCGGTCATGCGCTCTTCCAGCCGGGGCGCGCTAAAACCTTCCGCCCGAAATGTCATGATAAATCGATGCACCACCACACTATCCCACAACTCGTCGATTTGCGGCACCTGGTATTGCTGGGCCAACTGCTCCATAACTTCCTGGTACCAGAGGCCGACTTTTCCTACTGGTTCGTCGAGGCTGATGTGCAGTACATTTTTGTCCTGCAACAGGCTGTTGAGCGCGATTTGAACGACCAGAGCGGTTTTGCCCACGCCATGCCGGGCCAGCACCGCGCCGAAATTTCCGGGCCTGACGATCTGATCATTTTCCTGACCTAATAGACGCAAGGGGTTGCGAAGAATAAGATCTTGTTTCAACATTATCAGGCTCCTCTTCTTTAAAGATGTACCATGGGCTTTAAGAAAATATATCTGGCAAGGATTAAGGCAATGCGCAGTATATCTCCGATTGCTAAGGCTGCCTTAAATCTTGTGCTTAAAGCCTAACAAGCCGCTTTTTGCTTCTTTGCTTCCCTGGCCCTGGTGATCTCTTCAGCTATGGACTGCGGCACCTGTTTGTAGCTGAAAAATTCCATGGTGAACTGGCCTTTCCCCTGGGTCAGGGAACGCAGCACCGTGGCGTAACCGAACATCTCCGCCAGAGGGACCTGGGCCTCGATGACACACATCACGCCTTCATCCTGGGCGCCGACAATGATGCCCCGGCGCTGGTTGAGAGAACCCATGGCGGTGCCCTGGTACTGCGTAGGGGTCTCCACCACGACCTTCATGAACGGTTCCTTAATCACGGACCGGGCTTTGGCGTAAGCTTGCACAAAAGCGCCCCGGGCAGCCGCCTGAAACGCCATTTCGGAAGAGTCCACGCTGTGGGCCGCACCGTCGGTAAGGACTACTTTTATGCAGGTGACCGGAAACCCCAGTTTAGGGCCTTTGTTCATGCAGGCGCGAAATCCCTTTTCACACGCCGGGATGAACTGGGTGGGGATTCTGCCTCCGACGACTTTATTTTCAAACTCAAAATCACCTTCGGTAAAGGGTTCGATACGGCCCGCCACGCGGCCGAACTGACCCGAACCGCCGGTCTGTTTTTTATGGATGTAATCGAATTCAGCCATGCGGGTGATGGTCTCGCGATAGGCCACCTGGGGAGCGCCGCTCTCCACCATGGCGGCATATTCCCGGCGCATACGCTCGATATAGACCTCGAGGTGCAGTTCGCCCATGCCGGAGATGATGGTCTCGCTGGTTTCCGCGTTGACAAACGTCTTGAAGGTGGGATCTTCCTTGGCGAAGCGGTTCAAGGCCTTGGCCATGTTGATCTCGGCCTTTTTATCCGCCGGTCTGATGGCCAATGAGATCACCGGCTCGGGCACATACATGGAGGTCATGGTCAGATTGATATCGGGGGCTGTAAAGGTGTCGCCCGAAGCGCAATCGACGCCGAAAAGCGCGCCGATGAAACCTGCCGGCAGCTCGGGAATATCCTCCATCTGATTGGCGTGCATGCGCACCAGGCGTCCGATTTTGATTTTACGATTGGTGCGTATGTTGGTCACTGTGTCGCCTTTTGCCAGTTTGCCCTGGTAAACACGAATATAGGTCAACTGACCATACCGGCCCTCTTCCAGCTTAAAGGCCAATGCCACGGCAGGCTTGCGCGAATCTGTAACCAGGTCCACGGGTCTCTCTCCGGCCGCAAGATCGAGGGCCTGGTTGGTGATTTGAGCCGGGCTGGGCAGCAGTTGGGTGACTGCATCCAGCAGTGGCTGGACACCTCTGTTCTTGTAGGCCGATCCCATGAAAACTGGTGTCAGTTGACGGATGAGTACTCCGCGGCGCACGGCATTGCAAAGCAGCTCCGTCTCGATGGGCTTCTCCTCCAGTACGGCGTCGGTCAATTCGTCGGAGAACATGGCGGCAGCGTCGATGAGCAGTTCACGTCTCTCCCGCGCCTGGTCGAGAAGCGCTGTGGGGATATCCTCCGTGCGGATCTCTTCTCCATGGGGACCGTCGAAGTAAAGGGCCTGCATGGTGATCAGGTCGATAACGCCCTCATGCCGGGCCTCGAGCCCGATAGGGATCTGCATAGCCACGGCGTTGTGGCCCAGCCTGGAGTTGAGCTGTTCGATTACTTTTAAGGGATTAGCGCCGCTGCGGTCGCATTTATTGACAAAGGCGATGCATGGAACCTGGTAGCGTTTCATCTGCTGATCCACGGTGATGGACTGCGATTGTACTCCCCCCACTGAGCAGAGGATCAGGATGGCACCATCGAGCACGCGCAGAGAGCGCTCGACTTCGATGGTGAAATCGACATGCCCCGGTGTATCGATGATATTGATTTCATGGCCTCTCCACTGGCAGAAAGTGGCTGCCGAAGCAATGGTGATGCCGCGCTCCTTTTCAAGCTCCATGGAATCCATGGTGGCGCCCACCCCATCTTTGCCTTTCACATCGTGGATGGCATGGATGCGCTGGGTGTAAAACAGGATTCTTTCGGTCAAAGTAGTCTTGCCCGAATCGATATGGGCGCTGATGCCGATGTTGCGTACGTATCTGGTGTCGGTGTTCATTTCGTCTGTTCCTGAGATGCTATTCCAAATAGTGCTTGAAAAGCAGATACAATCAAGTCGATGGCTTTGGGGTTGTTACTACCAACCGGCAAGGCTGCGAGGCGTCCAAAGAAAAGTGGCGCACCATAAAAGCATTTTTCAGGGCTTGTCAACTACAAAAGCACTCAAAAACAGGGCTTTGGCTCCGTTATGGGTGCAAGCTATATTCACAATGGCCAAACAGGATGGCAAATTGTCATCGAAACCAATAGTGGCACCATTTAGCCTCGAAACCGCCGCCACGACCATAAAGAGATGGTGGTGCCCGCAGGCCGCTAATAATGCAAACAATAAGTGCATTCCCCCATCTGTAATAGAGGCTTGCGATATCCCATGATACCTGTGCACACTAAGCGTTACGTTTTGTAAAAAGGCGGGTCGTGGGAGCCATATCAAAAATGGTTGGTGGTCATCGTGGAGCCGGCGAGCGGACTTGAACCGCTGACCTGCTGATTACGAATCAGCTGCTCTACCAACTGAGCTACGCCGGCGAACGGACGCAAAGCCACATATCACGCCTGTTTAGAGGGCGTCAAGCTCAATCCCGATGTTTGGGGACGTGTAGGTTGAATGCACTATGGAGCACCGAAGAGCACCCAACTCAAGGGAGACATCCAGGCCGCAAATCGGATCGCAGCAGTGGTTGGCAATGGTGCTGGACGGGGCCGCTCAACTGGGCGTAGACCTCGATGAACGTCAGGCCCATCAATTCGCCCGCCATGCCAGGATGCTCATGCAATGGAATCGCAAGCACAACCTGACCACCATTGTAGATCCCGTGCAAGTGGCGGTGAAGCATTTCCTGGACGCCATCGCTCCCGCTGCCCACATTCCTCCCAACGGGCGGCTGCTGGACATGGGTACCGGCGGCGGATTCCCCGGCATTCCTCTGAAAATCATGCGGCCCCTGCAGCCCATGCTGTTGATCGATGGGAGGCGTAAAAAAATCAGCTTCGTCAAGCAGGTTATCCGCGAGCTGGCCTTGACCCGCATAGAGGCTCGCCAGGTGCGGTTGGAAATCTTAGGAGGGGAAAAAGAGAATCGATCTGCATTCGATGTGATCGTCTGCCGCGCCTTAGGCAATCTGGAGCAGGTGGTTCATTGGGCCGCTCCTTTGCTGACGCCTGCGGGGCGCATCGTTGCCTACCAAGGTCCGGGTGATTCGCGGGTTGCGGAAACAGGAAAGCTCCAATATGCGATGAAGCTTCATGGCGCGCACTACAGGGCTGGCACTCTCTCCTACAGGCTGCCCCTGCTA
>CAZGPF010000130.1:0-4938 GCA_964527275.1 uncultured Desulfosarcinaceae bacterium | reverse complement strand
ATCGCTATATGGAAAGGCCTGAAGGGCCGAAGATGAAGCACTCTGAGTAGTTACACCTGATTTTGTTCTCGGTAAGGGGTGGGCGGCTTGCTGATATAGGCATCTTCTACCTGAGCATCCTCTTTTTTCATTGCACCCAAGAAAAGGGGCAGAACCCAACTATCCGGGAGCACCCGTTCAGGGGGTTGAAGTGCATAAGAGGTGATAAGCTACCGCACTGTGAGCGTTTGCTCAGGTGCCGGATATGCAAGGCTTCCGGGCCTACAGATGTACCTTGTTATTTCAAAGGCCCGGCAACGCAGCAGATTCGGTGCCCTGTGAACGCTTACATCCGGGATGGCTTGATTTACAGGCCAGTGGCCTTATGTTAAACACATTCCAAATCACGGCATGGCCAACCAGAGGAGCCCCTAATGAATGACTCGCTGAACATCCTTACCCCCAACGACCGTAATCAAGATTGCAAAACCGACACGGCGACGTGTCAGGAAATGAAAGCCAGGGTGCCGGATATTGCCGAGCGGATCATTGAACATTGCAATGCGGGCGAATGTTATACGCACATCGACTATGAACCGATCCCCCTGGAAGGGTACGCGGCTGATCTCATCGCCCAGTTTCGCGAGCTGTTATTTCCGGGATATTTTTCGCAAGAACCCCTCGACCCGGCCAATATGAAGTACAGCCTGGGGCGTACCGTTTCCGTGCTGTACGACAACCTTGCCACGCAGATCATTCATCATATTCGGCATGACTGCCAGCGGTATCACCAGTCTTGCAGCCATTGCGAAGAGAGTGGCCAGATCAAGGCGCTCAAGATGCTGGAGGCGATCCCGGAGATTCGCAGGGTACTGGCCACCGACGTACGGGCCACATACGAGGGTGATCCGTCCGCCAAAAGCCACGACGAGATTATCTTCAGCTATCCGGGAATGTTTGCCATCATGGTGCACCGCGTGGCGCACTGCCTGTTCGAGCTGGAGGTGCCCATGCTTCCCCGCATCATGAACGAACATGCCCACAGTGTCACAGGCATCGATATTCACCCCGGCGCCACCATCGATGAACGTTTCGTCATCGATCACGGCACAGGTGTTGTGATAGGTGAGACCACTGAAATCGGGAAAAATGTACGCATTTACCAGGGGGTCACCTTGGGGGCTCTGAGCCTGCCCAAAAATGCCGGTGAGCGATACAGGGGTAAAAAACGTCATCCGACCATCGAGGAGAGCGCCATCATCTATTCCGGGGCCACGATTCTAGGAGGCAATACGGTGATCGGTGCCCGTTCGGTAATCGGCGGCAATGTCTGGCTCACCGAATCGGTTCCCCCCGATACTACCGTTGTCATGGAACAGCCGCGCTTGATTTATAAATCTGCCAACCCCTCGACCCCAGGAGCTTAGTATGCCCCTATTTAATGCCATTACGGAAACCGTAGGCCGCACACCCCTGGTACGATTGAACCGTATGGCCGCCAATATCAAGGCCGAGATTTGGGCCAAGCTCGAGTTTTTCAATCCCCTGGGCAGTGTTAAAGACCGCATTGCCGCCTACATGATCTCCGAGGCCGAGCGTTTGAAATTGATCGACGCGCAATCATTGATTGTGGAGCCCACCAGCGGCAACACAGGCATCGGATTGGCATTTATCTGCGCGGCTAAAGGATATCGTCTCTGCCTGGTCATGCCCGACACCATGAGTATGGAGCGCCGCAAACTGCTCGCACACATGGGAGCGGAACTCCTATTGACACCCGGGAAACTAGGCATGCCGGGCGCTATAGCCAAGGCCGAGGAGATAGTCTCCCAAAACGGCAACGCCTATATGCCCAACCAGTTCGCAAACCCGGCCAATCCCCTGGCCCATCGTGAAACCACGGCCAGGGAGATCTGGGAAGATACCGACGGTCGGGTCGATATCCTGATTTCAGGCGTCGGCACCGGTGGCACCATCACCGGCGTGGGACAGGTGATCAAGTCGAGGAATCCGGCTTTCAAAGCCATCGCCGTGGAACCGGCCGACTCACCAGTGCTCTCGGGTGGCGAGCAAGGAGCTCACAAGATCCAGGGGATCGGTGCCGGGTTCATCCCCGCCATCCTGGATCAGTCGCTCATCGACGAAGTGATCACGGTCACCAACGACGCCGCTTTCGAAACCTCCCGGCGCCTCTCCCGAGAGGAGGGCCTGCTCAGCGGCATCTCATCGGGAGCGGCGGTCTGGGCTGCCCTGCAGGTAGGCCGCCGCACGCCGAACGCCGGCAAGCGCATCGTGGTCGTCCTGCCCAGCACCGGTGAGCGTTATATCAGTACCCCCCTGTTTCAATGATCATAACCCTGCTCATCAAGGCCCGCATGCGGCATATGATTTTGATCCCTTGATCATCGTCAACATGTTGCCTCTGCTATGCGGCGAAACGTTACAAGCAGCTGTCGGATACACTACTGCGGGAGATAAATGAGCTGTCGCGCAAATCCATGGGAGCCTTCTCCAAAATATTTGCAGAGGGGATCAAGTCTGGCGTGGTTCTCTGGGAGGTGCGCTAGAAAATTATCGGCGCTAAAAAAAAGAGCCCCTGAAAGAGACTTTCAGGAGCGCCTTCGAAATCTTCTGGAGCGGCATCGTAATCACTGAACAGGGATGAAGCAGCTGAGGGGTTTGACTGTCCCGCCGCAAGCTACTCTTTGGGATGGCACTGGTTACAACCGGTGGGACCGGTGGCGTTCAGTTTCGCGCCCAGGTCGGCCTTGGATGTTTCCAGGGCGGTGTTGGCCTTTTTGATCTCTTTGTGACAACCGAGGCACATGTCATGGTACGCTTTTTTGTAATAACGGATATTGAGGGCAGGGTCCTTGACCGGTTGGCCGCTCTCCGTGATAGGTCTCTTTGCAAGGTCGTGACAACCCGATGTGGTGCAGTTGGCGATGGCCTCCTCCCCCTGCCAGGTATGGTGGCACTGCTGGCAAGAGTAGCCGAAGTGGATGGCATGGGGAAATTCGACATTGGAGCGTTTGCCTTCTGCGGTCAGTGGCGCAAGCGTGATGCTACCCATGGGAACGCACATTTCGTCATCGGCGATCAACAGTGAACCCCAAATGATACTCACCAAAACCACGGCCACTAACAGCACGGACTTTCGCATACTTACCCCCTGAAGCGATATTGGGAATATGAAAGCATTGCATCTCTTCCATCTCCCTTGATCATCGACGGCCGGTTGCGCCCGAAGGCAAATAACCGGTCAGCCAAATTTTTAATTCCCGATTAAGGAAGAGATTTCTATAGTATGTTACGGTCGATTTTTCAATCAGAAATTGGAGCTGCAGTCATAGTTCAAATTCAGCTGAAACCATTTGCCATGCGCTGGCGCCATCTGATAGGCAAAGGGGCATCGGTCGCCACATCATCAAACGCTGAAAGGAGTCTCCCGCATGCCCTCACAATATTATGAGCCCAAAGACCTGAGGGATTTTCCGAATATTACCGAGTATGCCGCCGAAGAGGGTAAGAAATTTTTCGAGTACTACTCCCAGGCTACGTCGGCCGGCCACCTGACGGAGCGCGAGAAGTCTCTGATCGCCCTGGCCGTTGCCACCGTGCGGCACTGCCCTTATTGCATCGATGCCTATACCAATAAATGCCTCTCTATGAGCGTCTCCAACGATGAGATGATGGAGGCCATCCACGTTGGCGCTTCCGTGACCGCCGGTGACGTTTTGGCCCATGCGACCCAGGTGCGCAAAATTATTAAAAAAAAGGAGATGTAACCCATGGACCCCGCAAAACAGTGCGCCTGCCTGGAGCGCGTGCCTGGTAATGTCGCCTTTGCAGAGAAGGTTCAAAAGCCTCTGTTTGCCGCTGACATAGAAATTCTTCAACTCAATGTCGGGCGTCGATGTAATCTGGCTTGTAAGCATTGCCATGTGGAGGCCGGTCCCAGCCGCACTGAGATCATGGGCCGCCCGGTTTTTGAAAAAGCGCTTGAAATCATATCGCGCCGCGCCATCGAAACCATCGACCTTACCGGCGGCGCGCCCGAGATGAATCCTCACTTGCAATGGTTTATCGAAGCGGCCGCCAAGCTTAAGCGCCGTTTGATGGTGCGCTCCAATTTAGCCATTCTTCTCGATCCGGCATATCGCCATTTTATCGATGTGTATACCGACAATCAGGTTGAAATCGTGACTTCACTGGCCGATTATCAAGCCCGAGGTACCGATCGCCAAAGGGGACAAGGGGTGTATGCCAGCATCATCGAGGTGATGCGGGTACTAAACCGCAAGGGATATGGAGCGCCGCAAAGCAATCTGATACTCAACCTGGCGCACAACCCGGTAGGGGCCTTTTTGCCAGGCTGCCAAGCAGCATTGGCCGAGGAGTACCGGCGACGGCTGTTGGAGCGTCATGGCATTGTATTCAACGAGCTTTATTGCCTCTCCAACAGCCCCGTGGGCCGTTACCTGGAGTTTTTGCTGCGCTCTGCAAATTATGAGGATTACATGACCGAACTGATCAATGCTTTCAACTGGTCGGCCCTGGAAGGAGTAATGTGCCGGACGACTTTATCGGTGGCCTGGGATGGAGGCCTGTACGATTGTGATTTTAATCAGATGCTGGCCCTGCCGGTTAATCACGGCGCTCCGGCCCATATCAACATATTCGACTTTGAGAAATTAAGGCGGCGTCAGATAGTTACGGCCAACCACTGCTATGCTTGTACAGCAGGACAAGGTTCCTCCTGCCAAGGCACCCCCCCGCAACGGTCGGAGGATTCCATGGCCCGCGTTGTCAAGGGTTTACAGTAGGTCACACTGATTATGGAAAATGGTTATAAATATGGACGGCTGATCGCTATTTTACATTTTTAGTTGTGTGTTGTTTTGCTACCCTGTTTTATCTATTTGTAACTACTCAGCGTAATGGCAAAAAGCACAAAAA
>CAZGPF010000129.1:0-4963 GCA_964527275.1 uncultured Desulfosarcinaceae bacterium | reverse complement strand
GGGCCAAAAAAACCGTGAAGCTTTTGGGCACCATATCATCGCCTTCGGATTTGAAACAGCTGACGCCAGAGCAGCTTCCAGAATTGGCGGCCGAGCTTCGCACGCGTATCGTCGAAGTGGTGTCACGGTCAGGCGGTCATCTGGCATCCAGCCTTGGAGCGGTGGAGCTGGCCATAGCCATTCACTACGTGTTTGATACGCCCGATGATAAGGTGATCTGGGATGTCGGACACCAGGCCTACGCACATAAATTGCTCACCGGCAGGGTCCGCCAATTTGATACCCTGCGCCAACACGGCGGTTTATCCGGTTTTACCAAACGTAGCGAAAGTCCTTACGACACCTTCACCACCGGCCACAGCAGCACCTCCATCTCGGCGGCTCTGGGAATCGCCTCGGCCAATCGCTTGAACAGACAATCTTCCAAGGTAATCGCCGTTATCGGCGATGGCTCTATGACCGCCGGATTGGCCTATGAGGCCCTCAACCAGGCCGGTGAACTGCACAAGGATCTGATCGTCATTTTAAACGACAACGACATGTCCATCGCCCCCAATGTAGGTGCAATCTCGTCCTTGCTCAGCCGCGCCTTTTCGGGTCAGCGCCTGCAAACCTGGCGCAAGCAGTTTGGAGACTTCCTGCGTTCTCTACCCAAAATTGGCGATAACGTCTATCAGTGGGCCAAACGTAGCGAAGAGTCCTTTAAAACTTTTGTCACGCCCGGCATGTTATTCGAGGCCTTTGATTTTGGCTATTTCGGTCCCATCAACGGACACAATCTCAAGCATCTAATAAGGATACTAAATAATATCAAAATGATTTCCGACCCCGTCCTACTGCATGTCACTACCACCAAGGGCAAGGGGTATGCGCGGGCCGAACAAAATCCGGTCTATTTCCACGGTGTGGGCTGTTTCGACGTCGAGACGGGCGACAGCACCGCGCCGCAATGTTCGGGGCCGTCCTACACCCGGATCTTCGGCGACTTCATGGTGCGGCTGGCGCGGGAGAATGAAAAGGTGGTGGCCGTCACTGCGGCCATGCCCGAAGGCACTGGCCTCTCCGAGTTCGCCCGACAATTTCCCAAACGCTTTTTCGATGTAGGCATCGCCGAACAGCACGGAGTCACCTTCGCCGCCGGGCTGGCTACCCAAGGGCTGCGGCCCGTGGTAGCCATCTACTCCACCTTCCTGCAACGCGCATTCGACCAGATTATTCACGATGTCTGCATCGAAAGCCTGCCGGTGATCTTCGCCATCGACCGGGGCGGCCTGGTGGGCGAGGATGGCCCGACTCACCACGGTCAATTCGATATCTCCTATCTGCGCTCGCTGCCCAACATGGTGGTGATGGCGCCCAGAGACGAAAATGAACTGCGCCGTATGCTGGTCACCGCCCTGGCTCACGAAGGTCCGGTGGCGATCCGTTACCCCCGCGGAATCGCTATGGGCGTGGAGCTGGACCCAAACCCCGCACCGATCCGCCTTGGACAGGCGCGGGTACTCACGCAAGGTGACGACCTGCTGATTCTGGCCTTTGGCAGCATGGTTCATCAGAGCTTGTTGGCGCATCATCGAATGCGGGCGGACGGCATCGCGAGCACCGTGGTCAACTGTCGCTTCGTCAAACCGCTGGATGAAGATCTGATCACCTCCTTGGCGCGGAAAATACCGTTTATACTAACCGTTGAAGAGAACGCCGTTCAAGGCGGCTTCGGCAGCGCCGTCCTGGAACTCCTCAGCGATGCGGGGATTGGAGAGCCGAAGATCAGACGCATCGGAATTCCAGACCGTTTCGTCGAGCATGGCCCGGCTTCGCTGCTACGAAGCAAATACGGACTTGATGCCAGGGGCATCGAGTCAAGGGCTTGGGAACTCTTAGCACGCCACCGAAATCTCGACCCCCCTGCCCTTCTCCAACACCGCTAATCGAATTTTATTCTCAGAGAAAAGATGCCCGCTCAGAAAAAGAAGATGGCGCTTAAACAGCGCCTCGACCGCCTGCTGGTAGACAAGGGACTGGCCCCCAGCCGAGAGCGCGCACGGGCGCTGATAATGGCCGGCAAGGTATTAGTGGACACCGAGCCCAGGGACAAACCGGGTTCGCGCTTCGAGGTCGATGCCCGGATTACCCTCAAGGCAAAGCCCATGCCCTTTGTCAGTCGCGGTGGTCTCAAGCTGGAGGGGGCCCTCAGGGCCATGCTGCTTGCCGTGGAGGGATTTGTCTGCCTCGACGTGGGCGCTTCGACCGGTGGTTTTACCGACTGCCTGCTGCAACATGGTGCCGCAAAGGTCTATGCACTTGATGTGGGCTATGGTCAGTTGGCCTGGAAGCTGAGACAAGATCCCCGGGTCGTTGTGATCGAACGCACCAATATTCGTGCGCTTGCGCGCGGCGCGCTTCCCGAACTAATGGATCTGGTCACCATCGACACCTCCTTTATTTCCCTGAAAATCGTGATTCCCGCCGTGCTGGAGCATCTCAAACCAGCGGGTCGCATCCTGGCTTTGATCAAGCCGCAATTTGAAGCCGGCAAGGGCAAAGTCGGCAAAGGCGGCGTTGTCCGGGATCCAGAGCAGCGCCGTGCCATAATCGGGCATCTGATCGCGCACTTCACCCAAATCGGTCTTCAGTGCGGCCCCGTGGTCCCTTCTCCCGTACTGGGTCCCAAGGGCAACCAAGAGTTTTTCGTTCTGCTTACCACCGCCGATTGTCTATTATAATCAAGGTTTTTGAGCTTGCTTTTTTCGCTGGCCGCATATATCAATATCGGCTTTAAACCCTTGGGTACAATGCACGCCACCATACCGACTCATAGAGGAGCAAGAGGGATAAAAAATGGCAGATAAATTAAGAAATGTCGCCTTGGTTGCCCATGGCGGAGCAGGAAAGACATCACTGGCGGAGGCTATGCTCTTCAATGCAGGCGTTACCAATCGTCTGGGGCGGACCGAAGATGGCAACACCGTGATGGATTTCGAGCCTGAAGAGCTCAAGCGCTTGGCCAGTATCTCCAGCAGTTTTGCCCAGGTGCCGTGGAAAAAAATGACCATCAGCGTCATCGATACGCCCGGGGATCAGAATTTTTTTACCGACGCCAGGCTGTGCCTCCAAGCTGCCGACGCCGCCGTGGTGATCGTGGACGGCGTGGACGGAGTCAAGGTTCAAACCGAACAAGCCTGGGACTTCGCGGCCAGCGATAATCTTCCGACGGCCATATTCATCAACAAGCTAGATCGCGAAAGGGCTGATTTTCAAAGGGCGCTCGACGACAGCCTGGAGTCTTTCGGCACGCCCAAACCGATCATCGTTCAACTGCCCATTGGCGCCGAGGCTGATTTTTCGGGTATCGTGGACCTGGTCTCCATGAAAGCCTATGCCTATGACGGCAGCGGCAAGGGTGCGGCCATGGATATTCCCGCCGACATGCGAGATCAGGTGGAAGCCGAGCGCGAAACGCTAATTGAAAACGTGGCCGAGGTGGACGACGCCCTGATCGAAAAATATCTCGAAGGCGAAACCCTAACCGACAACGAAATAAAAGAGACCCTCAAGCAGGGGGTCCTGGAGCGCCAATTCGTGCCCGTGCTTTGCGGTTCGGCAACCGCCAACATCGGCGTCGATCTGCTGATGGACTTCATCCTCAGCTGCCTGCCTTCTCCCCTGGAGCGGCCTGCCTTCGCGGGCCAAAACCCGGCAGACGACAGCGAGGTGCAAATACCCGCCGATCCAGAGGGACCCTTTTCCGCCCTGGTATTCAAGACCGTTGCCGATCCCTATGCCGGCCGCCTCTCGATATTCCGTGTGATCAGCGGCAAACTTTGCGGTGACGGCAATTTTTACAACTCTACCAAGGAGGCCAAGGAGCGCTTCAACCAGCTACTGACCATTACGGGCAAGAAGCAGAAACCGGCTAACGAAGCCGGTCCCGGATCCATCGTGGCCGTGGCCAAACTTAAAAACACCACCACTGGCGACACCCTGTGCGATGACAGCAGAAAGGTGTTGTTCAAGTTGGCTGACCCGCTGCCCACCCTGATAACCTTTGCCCTGGAAGCCAAATCCAAGGGTGACGAAGACAAAATTTTCTCATCCCTGACCAGGCTTCTCGAGGAAGATCGAGGGCTCGCAGTGGACCGCAATGCGGAGACCAAGGAGATCCTGCTTTCCGGCTCCGGCCAGGTACATATCGAGGCCACCGTTGAGAAGATGAAACGCAAGTTCAACGTCGGGGTCTTGTTGAAGACTCCCAAGGTGCCGTACCGTGAAACGATCAAGAAGAGGGTGCGCGTACAAGGCAAACATAAGAAACAGACCGGCGGACACGGACAATTCGGCGACTGTTGGGTGCGATTCGAACCCTTGCCGCGGGGCAAAGGATTTGAGTTTGTGGACGCCATCGTGGGCGGCGCCATTCCCAGGACCTATATCCCGGCCGTGGAAAAAGGCATTGTTGAATCGTCGGTAAAGGGCGTGCTGGCAGGTTTTCCATGTGTCGATTTCAGAGCCACGCTGGATGACGGTTCGTACCACGCGGTGGACAGTTCGGAAATGGCTTTTAAAATTGCCGGTTCTCTGGCCTATCGCAAGGCCGCCCAGGATGCCAAACCAGTTTTGTTAGAGCCGATCATGAAGATGCGAGTCACTACGCCCGATGAGTTCATGGGAGACATCATGGGCGATCTCAACGGTCGTCGCGGCCGCGTGCTGGGTATGGATTCCGCCGGCAAGTATCAGGTGATCAATGCCGAGATACCCATGGCCGAAGTCTTGACCTATGCACCGGACCTGCGCTCGATGACCGGCGGTCGCGGTATCTTCGCCGTGGAGTTCGCACGCTACGATGAGGTGCCGCCCCAACTGGCCGAAAAGGTGATCGAGGCCCTGAAGAGAGAGAAGCAAGAGTAGCCCTTTTTGTAACTACTCAGAGCACTTCATCTTCGGCCCTTCAGGCCTTTCCATA
>CAZGPF010000128.1:0-4993 GCA_964527275.1 uncultured Desulfosarcinaceae bacterium | reverse complement strand
TCCAGCCAGTTGGGGGTCGGTAGTATTTTCACGGTGAAGCTACTCCTCAAAAAGGACCAGGGTAAAATATAGAGTAACTACTCAGCGTAATGGCAAAAAGCATAAAAAAGCACGAACTGCAACAATTCTATCTCGAACTGTAACTGCTCAGAGTGCTTTAGGTTCGGTCATTCAGGTCTTTTCATAATAGCATCGCTATATGGAAAGGCCTGAAGGGCCGAAGATGAAGTGCTCTGAGTAGTTACAAAATATAGAGGACGTCCCCTATATCCGTTGGTAGGGTGCGCCGCTCAAAGATGCCGATCCACGATGCAAGCGCCTCTAATTTTAATGTCATGGCTTCAAGCATCACAAAGGCGCTCCGAAATAGTCTGTAATGGCGTTGCACAGGCCGTCGATGGTAAACTCGGTGGCCACGATGTCGGATTCGAATCCCAGATTTTTTGCCGTTTGGGCCGTGATCGGTCCGATGGATGCCACGCTTACGCCTTGCATCAGCGCCTGGTGCGCTTCGGGCAGCAGGGAGCTGAAATTGGAGGCCGTGGATGAACTGGTAAAAGTGACCATATCGATCCGGCCGGCGCGCAATTTTTCAATCAGTTCCGCCTGGTCATCGGCGCTCTGAATGGTCTGGTAGGCGACGACTTCATCCACTTTTGCCCCCATGCGCCTCAGCTCCTCCGGCAGCACTGCGCGCGCCTCCCTGGCGCGAGGCAAAAGGATCTTGCATCCCGCGACTTCTTGATCGCAGAAAGCCTCCACCACAGATTCGGCCTGGTAGGTAGCGGGCAACAGATCGGTGTTGATGCCGAAATGCCGCAAGCGGTCCGCGGTGGCCGGACCGATGGCCGCCGTCTTAAGGCCGCCCAGGGCCCGGGCGTCGAGCCCCTGGTGAAAGAGGCGCTGGAAGAAATATTTGACGCCATTGATGCTGGTGAAGACCAGCCATTGGTATTGCCGGAGGCGTGCAATGGCCCCGTCGAGGGGCCTCCAGCTCTCCGGCGCTACGACTTCGATGGTGGGACACTGGAAGCAATCAGCACCCAGGCGGGTCAGTTTGCGGATCAGATTACTGGCCTGAGCGCGGGCGCGGGTCACGGCGATGCGTTTGCCGAGCAGCGGGCGACGCTCAAACCATTGCAGGGCTGGGCGCAGTTGAACCACCCGGCCGACCACTATGATGGCCGGCGCTCGCATGCCGGCGGCGTTGGCCGCAGCCACAATGGTTGCCAACGTCGCGGTTACGGTTTGATGTTTAGTGGTGGTGCCCCAGCGTACCAGAGCCACCGGCGTATCGGCGGCCCGGCCATGTTCGAGCAGGCGGTCGACGATTGCGGGCAGGTTCTTGACCCCCATGAAGAAGACCAGCGTACCGATGCCCTTGGCCAGGGCGTCCCAGTCGATAGCAGAGGTCTCCTTGTTTGGGTCTTCATGCCCGGTAACAAAAGCCAGCGTGCTGGTATAGTCGCGATGGGTCAGGGGAATCCCCGCGTAAGCCGGCGCGGCAATGGCCGAAGTAATCCCCGGCACGATTTCAAAGGCGATGCCTGCGGCCGCTATGACTTCGGCCTCCTCTCCGCCGCGGCCGAAGATGAATGGATCGCCGCCTTTGAGCCGGGTCACAACCTTGCCTTCACGGGCCTTGGCCACGATAAGATCGTTGATGCCCTCCTGGGACAGGGTGTGGTCGCCGCCCCTCTTGCCCACATAGATGCATTCGCAGTCGAAAGGCGCATGAGCGAGAAATTCCTTAGCCGCCAGGAAGTCGTAGATCAGCACATCGGCGCTGGCGATGCAGCGCAATCCCTTGGCCGTGATCAGTTCCGGGTCGCCCGGTCCGGCACCCACCAGATAGACTATGCCTGCGTTGGCTTCAGGCGGCATTGTGTTTCAACCTCTCCAGAATCTCATCGGCCCCCCTGGCCAGCAGATCTTCAGCCAAACGCGTTCCCACGATTTGCGCCTGGTCGCAAGGGCCTTGGATGGTGTTTTTGATTACGCGCCGGCCATCCACCGTAGCCACCAGGCCTGTCAGCTTGACGCGCTGGCCTGCGATGACCGCATGCGCGGCGATGGGAACCTGGCATCCGCCTTCCAGGCGGTGCAGAAAGGCACGTTCCGCAGCCACGGTCGTCTGGGTGGGGCCGTGTTGCAGCCGCGCCACGATGGGGTCCATCACGCGATCAGGGGTTCGGATTTCGACACCCAGCGCGCCCTGGCCCACCGCCGGCAGCATGGTGTTCGTATCGAGCAAGGCGCTGATGCGGTCGGCCCATCCCAGACGCATAAGCCCCGCCGCAGCAAGGATGATGGCGTCCAGATCGGTGGTGGATAGTTTTTCGAGACGCGTGCCCACGTTGCCGCGCAACGGCATGATCTTCAGGTCAGGGCGCAGACTGAGCAGTTGGGCCGCCCGGCGCAGGCTGCTGGTTCCGACCTTGGCGTACTCAGGCAAGGCCTCCACGGAAGGGTAGGCTAAGGAGACCAAGGCATCCAGAGGGTTCTCGCGTTCGGGAGTGGCACCGATGCGGAGTCCTGCGGGCAGCTCCGCCGGCATGTCCTTCATGCTGTGCACGGCCAGGTCGATGCGGCCATCCAGCAGGGCCTCTTCGATCTCTTTGACGAACAGTCCTTTACCGCCGACCTTGGCCAGGGGAACATCTATGATCTTGTCGCCCCTGGTTTTGATGACCGTCAATTCCGCCACCACATCGGGACGCAGGGCTGTGACACATTTTTGAACCCAGCGCGCTTGCCAGAGAGCCAGCGGACTGCCCCGGGTGCCAATTCGCAGCCTGGTTTTTGTCATGGGCCACAACCGGCGCAACTGCCGGCGGTACAGCCGCCACAGGCGGATGACCCCGCAGACGAACCGACGGTTTCACCGCCGGCACCCTTCGAGATAAAACCACAAGGCGACATCAGCTTGCAGACACGGGTGCCGTCGCAATCAGGGCAGGCCGGCGATTCCTGGCCGAACACCAGTTTTTCAAATTGCAAGCCGCATTCCTTGCATTGGTATTCAAAAATGGGCATGGGTCAAAACTCCTTTGCAGCCGAGCTGGTACGTGGTGCATGCACCCGCCAGCCGTCCCGGGAAGAATAATCAACAACGCCGGAAATTATAATGGTCACGGCAAAAAATCAAGGTTCAAGGTCCGGAGAGCATGGTACAAAGTTATAAGTTGACGGTTTCAAGCAGTAGGGTCGGGCTGCGGCCACGATCCCAAAATCTGTTGGCAGGCTTTGACAATCATTTCGTCTTCGTCCGTCAGGAGGGTGCGGGGATCTATGAGGAAGATATTGTTTTCGATTCTGCCGATTATGGGCGGCCTGTAGTGGCGTAACGCTTTTTCCAGCCCATCGGCCGAAAGGCCTTCGATCACTAGGCCCACGCAGCAGGAGGTAAGCTCCAGCCTCGGCAAGGCACCGCCGCCGGCCTTGGAGGGTCGATCTAACAGGGTGAGCTTCAGCCGCGGATCATTGAGGGATGCAAGTTTCGTCTTCAGGGTCCGAGCGCGGTACTCCATCTCGGATTTGGGGGCTGTGAGCATGGCCAGAGTGGGGATAGCGGCGATGGCTTGGGCCTCATCCCGATAGAGGCTTAGAGTGGCTTCGAGGGCCGCGAGGGTAAACTTGTCGATCCGTAGCGCTCGTGTCAACGGGTTGCGTTTGATGCGCTCGATGATTGGGGCGTGGCCGACGATGATCCCGGCCTGGGGGCCGCCCAGCAGCTTATCGCCGCTGAAGGTCACCACATGAGCTCCTGCGGCTATCGAATCCTGGACCGTGGGTTCTGCAGGCAGGCCGTGGCGTGTAAGGTCGATGAGGTTGCCGCTGCCCAGATCCTCCATTACAGGAATGTTGAACCTGTCGCCAAGCGCTGTCAGCTCTGCCAGTGATACGGATGCGGTGAAGCCCACGATGCTGTAGTTGCTGGCATGTACCTTCAGTAGCAGGGCGGTTTCATCGGTGATGGCCTCTTCATAGTCGTATAGATGGGTGCGGTTGGTGCTCCCCACCTCTTTGAGGATAGCGCCGCTTTTAGCCATGACATCGGGGATGCGGAATAAGCCGCCGATCTCCACCAGTTCGCCTCGGGAGATGATCACCGCGCGGCCGTGGGCCAGGCTATCCAGGCAGAGCAGGACCGCGCCAGCGTTGTTATTGACCACCAGGGCGGCTTCGGCGCCGCTGATTTCGCACAGCAGGGCTTCCACAATTGAGTAACGTGACCCGCGGCGGCCCAGGGCCAGGTCGAATTCGAGATTGGAATAGCGAGCAGCCACCGCAGCGACATGCTCCACAGCCGATGGAGGCAGGCATGAGCGTCCCAGGTTGGTGTGCACCACCACCCCGGTGGCATTGATCACATGCTGGAGCTTAGGGGCCTGCATGGCCGAGGCGCTCTCTATTACCCGCCGCAGCAGATCTTCCTGGGACGGCAACCGGGCCGCAGCGTCGTCGTCGGCTTCGAGCAGGGCCTTACGCTGCCGTTCGAGCGTGGCCCGAATGGCCTGTAGCAGCACCGACTTTGGTATCCGATGGGCCTTCGGGCTTTTGCGGGCCGCTTCCAGCAGGCGATCCACCCCCGGAAGCTGTCGCAATGTCTCCTGCTTATCTCTACTAATCTTCATAAGGTTGGCCTACTTTCGCCAAGCGGAATACCATGTTTAAGGTCCAAAGTTCAAGCTCATGGTTCGCAGGCCAAATCAGCGCCTGCCTTGGCGCGAGCCTGTGTACAGTGTTGCGGGATCTTTTTTTAAACCCGCCTAAGGGAGTTCGGTCCTGACCCTCATCTTGCGGGAGTTGACAGTCCGTAAGTGGAAAAGGGTTGTTGTGATCCCCACGAAGGCCATTTGATTGACGTTTTAAATGCTCCTGCAATGCCGGCACGGGGCTTGCCAAGGAGCTCCCCATGAGGCTATAGTTTTTCGGTCGTAACTACTCAGCGTAATGGCAAAAAGCACAAAAAAGCACGAACTATAACGAT
>CAZGPF010000127.1:0-5019 GCA_964527275.1 uncultured Desulfosarcinaceae bacterium | reverse complement strand
TTAACTGTCGGTGTGAATGCAGCCTGTCTGGATCAATTGAGGGGCTATGAAGCCCTCCGCCTTTGGCCCTTTTTTCCGTGTAACTCCATATCCGCCTGCCTCGGGACCGCCTTTTTATCACCTTGACAATTCAGGCCGCCCAAATCATACTGCCCGTCGTCAAACTGGATTGACTCCCTCTTATTTTTTGTCAAATAATTCTCAACCTGGGTGCATCGCGGTTTTTACCCTGAACATGGCCGGAGTTTTATGCCCACCCTATCCGTTACCAATGTCACCCTGGCCTTCGGCGGCATCAATGCCCTCTCCGGTGTCAGCATGCATTTCGAACCGGGCCTGATCACTTCCATTATCGGGCCCAACGGCGCCGGTAAAACCAGCCTGCTCAATTGTATTTCCGGGTTCTACCACCCTTCCAGTGGAAAAATCGACTATGGCGGTAACTCCCTGACCCGCTTGTCACCTCACCAGGTGACCAGGCTGGGCATTGCCCGCGCCTTTCAGAATCTGGAGCTGTTCAGCCGTCTGTCGGTGCTGGACAATCTGCTGCTCGCTCGCCATACCAGTCTCAAATACAACATTTTCCAGGCCATGATCTATGCGGGCAAGGCGTCGCGCCGGGAGGCGGAAAACCGCGCCTATGTCGAAGATGTCATCGATTTCATGGAGCTGGAGCCCTTCCGCAAGCAGGTCGTGGGTAATCTGAGCTATGGCATCCAAAAACGGGTCGAGGTGGCCCGGGCACTGACACTCGAACCGCGACTGCTCCTGCTGGATGAACCCATGGCCGGCATGAATATCGAGGAGAAGGAAGATATTGTCCGCTTTATCATCGACGTCAAGCGGGAACGCAACACCACCATCATCCTGGTGGAGCATGATCTCGGTGTGGTTATGGATATTTCCGACAAGATCAATGTATTGGATTTCGGTGAGCTCATCGGTTCGGGCACGCCGGAAGAGGTGGCCGCCAACTCGAGGGTCATCGAAGCCTACATCGGGGAAGATTGATTGGAAGCACAAGGCACAGACCATTTGATGGCATTAAGCATTCCTCAACTGCTGCGCTGGCGGGTGCGGCGCACGGGCGGCAAGGTGGCCCTGCGGGAGAAGGATTTCGGCCGCTGGAACAGCTATACCTGGCACGACTATTACGAGTTTGTGCGCAAGGTCGGCCTGGGTTTGAAAAGCATGGGTCTCAAAAAAGATGATACCATAGTCCTGATCGGCGACAATATTCCAGAGATGCTCTTTACGGCCATCGGCGCCCAGGCTGTCGGCGCTGTCTCTGCGGCCATCTACCAGACCACCATGCCGGACGAGATGCGCCATCTGCTCACCTACATGCATGTCAGTTTCGTGTTCTGCGACGACCAGGAGCAGGTGGATAAGCTTGTGGAAATCCGCGACCAGGTTCCCAATGTTAAGCGCGTCATCTATGAAGACCCCCGGGGAATGAGCAACTACAAGGCCGACGACTGGTTTGTGTGCATCGAAGAGATCTATGCTCTGGGCGACGAGGCCCATGCCGCAGACCCCGAGCTGTTCGAATCTCTGGTCGATGCGGCCAAACCGGACGATGTCTGCCATCTGTGCCTTACCTCAGGCACCACCGCGCTGCCCAAGGGCACCATGCTGACACATAAGAACTTCATCAGCATGGGGCTGCAGCTTTGCGAGGCCGATCCTCTGCAGGAGAGCGACGAATATGTCTCCTTTCTGCCCTTTGCCTGGATCGGCGAGCAGATGAACTCCTTTGGCGTGGCCATGGCAACGGGCATCACCATCAACTTTCCCGAGTCGGTGGAGACCGCCATGGAGGATCTTAAAGAGATCGGGCCCCACTTCATGTTCGGCGCGCCGCGAATCTACGAGACCATCCGCTCCCAGATCTGGCTGAAGGTCGATGAATCGTACTGGCTCAATCGTTTGCTCTACAACTACTTTATCAAAATCGGCGAATCTGCTGCCGGCTATCGCATGTCCGGCCAGCGGATGCCGCTGGGGCTGCAACTCAAGGCTTGGCTGGCTCGCCACCTGATGTTTCGGCCTCTGATCAACCAGATCGGCCTGCTGCGCCTGCGAAGAGCATATACCGGCGGCGCCGCCCTGGGTCCCGAACTCTTCACCTTCTACCAGGCCATCGGTGTCAACCTGAAGCAGATTTACGGCCAGACCGAGATCGTGGGCATCGCCTACATGCATCGGGATGGGGATGTGCGACCAGACACCGTGGGCAAGCCCCTGCCCAATACCGAATGCAAGATCTCCGCGCAGGGCGAAATTCTCTCCCGCTCCCCGTCGGTCACCCCGGGCTACTACAAGTTGCCGTCAAAGACCGCCAAGCTGCTGGAGGGCGGATGGCTGCACTCCGGTGATGCCGGCTATATCGACGAACACGGCCACCTGGTGGTCATCGACCGGCTGGGCGACGTGATGCACAACGCCGACGGCGATATGTTCAGCCCCATGTTCCTGGAAAACAAACTCAAATTCAGCCCCTATATCAAGGAGGCGGTGGTCTTCGGCGACAAGCGCAAGTATGTCTCGGCTCTGATCAACATCGATCCCATCGTGGTGGGCAAGTGGGCCGAAGACCGGGGCATCTCCTACACCACCTTCATGGACCTCTCCGTCAAGCCCGAAGTGGCCGGTTTGATCTACGACCAAGTCAAGGATATCAACCAGCGCGTCGAAAAAAAGCATTTTATGATCAAACGCTTCGCTATTTTGTACAAGCTGCTGGACGTGGATGACGGCGAGTTGACCAAGACCGGCAAGATCCGGCGCAACTTCGTACGCGAAAAATATGCTGACTTGTATGAAACTCTTTACGATACAAGCACGCACAACAAAGATGTCGAGGTATGTTTTCAATACCAGGATGGCCAGTCGGCCACGGTTAAAACCACCATCTGTTTCCATTCCCTGGAGGGGATCTGATGACCTATTTCTTTCAACTCGTGGTCAGCGGCATAGTGGTGGGCTCCATCTACGCCTTGTCCGCTCTGGGGTTTGTATTGATCTACAAATCGAGTAAGGTGCTCAATATTGCCCACGGCCAGGTCATCGCCAGCGGCGCGTTTTTTACCTACGCGCTGACGGTGTGGGTAGGCGTGCCCATCTTCATCTCTTTTGTGCTCAGCATGGTCCTGACCTTTTTCCTGGCCATGAGCGTAGAGCGCATATTTTTGCGCAGATTGATCGGCGAACCGATCATCTCGGTAATCATGGTGACAATCGGCCTGATGTCCATTTTGGATGGGCTGATCTACCTGACGCCCTTCGGCACGCAAAACTTCTCCTTTCCCGCCTTCCTGCCCTCGACCCCGGTCACCTTCGGCGGTGTCTCCGTCTCCTGGACCCAACTGTTGGGGGTCGCCATTACGGCCGTGCTGATAGCCGGCTTTTCCTGGTTCTTCAGGCGCTCCACACTGGGGATCAGCATGCGGGCGGTGTCGGATGACCAGTTGGCGTCCATGTCCATCGGCATATCGGTACCCAAGGTGTTCGGCCTGGCCTGGGCCACCGCCGGTATGAGTGCGGCGGCCGCCGGTACTATCATCGGCAACATCACCGGGCTTAACTTCGACACCCTGCACGCCTTTGGCATCGTGGTGTTTCCGGTGGTGATCCTGGGAGGCCTCGATTCGATCATCGGCGCGGTGGTAGCCGGAGTCATCATGGGGTTGATACAGCAGTTCGCGGCCGGCTACCTGGACGGCCACTGGGGGCTGTTCGGCACTGCCGATCTTATTCCCTACATCGTGCTGCTGGTGATCCTGTTGTTCAAACCACATGGTCTTTTTGGTATCCACGAAATAGAGCGGGTGTAAACTATGTCATCCAATCGGTGGCTTGCCACGGGCAACTTTTTCACCTCCTACCGGGCGGAACAGCGGATCTTTTTCACCCACCTGGACCGGTTGATGCTGATCTGTTTTGTGGCGGCCCTCTTTGCGTGGCCGCTTTTTTTCAAGCTCGGCAACAAATACATGCTGGTGATCGACAACGTCCTGGTGGCCATCGTGGCAATATACGGCCTCAACCTGCTCACCGGCTATGCTGGCCTGATCTCCATCGGCCATGCGGCCTTCATCGGCGTAGGAGCCTATACCGTGGCTTCGTTTTCCAGGGTGTTGGGCGAGAACCACGTGCTGCTGACCCATGCCTGGCCGCTGATGATTGTGCTCTCCGGCTGCGCGGGGGCCGTGGTGGGGGCCTTCGTAGGCTTGCCCGCCCTGAGGTTGAAGCACCTCTACCTGGCGATTGCCACCCTGTCGTTTCAGATGATATTTCAATGGACCATCAATTTCATGAAGTTTTTCAACCAGGGACAGACGATCTTCATCGGGCGGGTATTCTGGTTTACTGGCAAGGTTGACCGAGGCGAGCACTATCTTTTTTGGTACTACGTGGTCCTGGTGTTGGTGGTGGTACTGGGCTTCGCGGTGCGCAACCTGCTGCGCACCCGCTACGGACGCTGCCTGATGGCCGTGCGCGACAACGACCGCGCCGCCGACGCCATGGGCATACACCCAGGTTTCACCAAGGTATATGCATTTGCCCTGGCCGGTTTTTTCGCCGGCGTGGCCGGGGCGCTGCACGCCTACCTGTGGCGAGGGGTGGGCTTCGAATCCTTCACCCTGCACCACTCCATCTCCTATCTGGCCATGGCCATCGTCGGCGGCCTGGGCAGCCTGCCGGGCTCCTATTTCGGTCCTGCGGCCATCTACATGTTGGAGCTTCAGGTCGAACACCTGGCCGCGCTGGTGGGCAGCATCATGACCCGCGCAGGGGATCTGGCCACGGCGCTGAGACCGTTGTCTTTCGGGCTGATAATAGTACTATTCCTGATGTTCGAACCCAGGGGCATCGCCAACTGGTGGCGAATATGCCGCACCTATGTCAAGTTATGGCCCTTCAGATATTAAGGGAGTAACGATCTGCATGCATACAAAAAAGGAGGGTAACTACTCAGAGCACTTCATCTTCGGCCCTTCAGGCCTTTCCATATAG
>CAZGPF010000126.1:0-5042 GCA_964527275.1 uncultured Desulfosarcinaceae bacterium | reverse complement strand
CTCCGGTAGCGCGTCTTGCTTCTTGTGTGTGCGCCCTGCCGGGCGCACCAAAAAAAGAGCCGTCCCCAATTCGGAGACGGCCCTTTTTGTTTTGCCTTTTGCTGTTGACGCGCCTTTAAGCGCGGCCGGAGTACTCCTGGTAGGCCATGGCCACGGTGCGGTAGACTATATGGGCCAGCTTGGAGAACGGGGTGTAGGCGAAGAGCGCCCACACGGCCATTAAGTGCAGCCAGTAGATAGAGGCCATGGCGCAGTAAAGGTGTGCCAGGCGCAGTGTCTCGGTGAGCAGGCCGGTGACGCTCAGGGTCATGACCAGTCCCAGCAGGTACCAGTCTTTGTAGGCGCTGATCTGATCGGTTTTACGCAGGCGCTTGCCGATCATCAGGCCTGCGCCGAGGATCAGGGCGATACCTCCCAGGTTGCCCAGCCATTTTATGGGGTTGATCTGGCTGTAGGGGCCCTCGATGTGCAGCACCCACTCGGCCATGAAGAAACATGCGGTGACGATGAACAGGCCGATGAAGCCGAAGAGCACCATCATATGGGAGGTGGCGCGCTCCTTGTTCTCATCGCACTCGGTGAATTTACGGTGCATGAAGATGGTGGGAACGATTTTAAGCAGCGCCTTGGCGAAACCCACCGGATCGATCTTCTCCCTGGTGCTCTTGCCTTCGAGCAGGGCGTTGGCATGCATGTCGGCCACGAAGCGTTTGAGACCAAGTGCGAAGAGGCCGAGGGACCCGAACAGGGTGGGCACCATGATGACATCCACCAGCAGGTTGTTGATGTAGTCGTGCTGCCATAAGTCAACGCCCTGGGGGGCGAAGTTCAGCCAATCCAGGCCCACGATATTTGAGAGCATGCCCAGCACTAAAAAGATAAGCACCGGGACGGCCAGCAGGATGGGCAGCATTTTGGGGTTGTTGACGGCTTGGCCCACCGCTTTAGGCATGGCGTATTCACTGACGGCATAAGAGCGCACGGCGGCGAGCACGTCGGCCGGTTTGGCGCCCCGGGGACAGAGGGTGGAGCAGTCGCCGCAATTGTGACACAGCCAGATGTCACCGCTGCCGATGAGGCGGTCTTTGAGGCCCCAGGAGGTGGCGATCATCTCTTTTCTCGGAAAGGGTTTGGTATCCGGCGAGATGGGACAGGCCACCGAACAGGTGGCGCATTGAAAGCACTTCTTGACATCCCCGCCCCCGAGTTTACCCACTTGCTTAATGAATCCCACATCCGGTTCAACTAGGTATGCATCGGACATTTATTCTCCTCCTATTGGCCGGCAGTTTAGAGAGCGCTGCCGGTTCCAAATATAGATGGTCGCCATTAGAATCCCTTGAAGGGGTTGGGACCCAGCTCTTCGATCAGCTCAACGAAATCGTTGATGATCTTGGGAAGTTTGTCGTACTCGTCGATGGCCACCTGAAACTGGGTCACACGCTCCTCTTCCAATGCCAGGCTGGAGAGGGCCTCGCCGATCTTCTGCATGCGGACATCGGCCAGCTCACTACCCTTTACGAAATGGCACTGGTAGTCGTCGCCGTGCTTGCAGCCCAGCAGAAAGACGCCGTCCATGCCCTGGGAGAGGGCATCCTTGATCCAGATCACGTTCACCGAACCGAGGCAGCGCACCGGGATGAAGCGCACATCGGCGGAGTAGGAGAGGCCGTTGAGCCCAGCGATGTCCAATGCCGGGAAGGCGTCGTTCTCGCATACAAGGCACAGAATCCGCATGGGCGGCTCTTCGTAATCGTCTTCGCTGGGCACCCCCACGGCCTTGACCTGTGAGCCGATGCTGTCGATGCTGTAGTCGGCAAAACCGATAATGCGCTCAGGGCAGGCGCCCATGCAGGTGCCGCAGCGGCGGCAGCGCGACGGTTTGGGTTTGGGCGTGCCTTTCTCGTCATCATCCAGCGCACCGAAGGGGCACTCTTCCGTACAGCGCTTGCACTGGGTGCAGCGCTGAAAGAAAAAATCGGGAAAGGTCATGTCGCCCGAGCGCGGGTGGACGGCCACGCCGCGGTTGGAGGATACCACGCACTGGATCGCCTTTAGGGCCGCGCCGGCGGCATCTTCCATGGCCTCTTCGGTGGTCATGGCGCGGCGCACGGCGCCGGCGGCGTAAATGCCGGTGCGCTGAGTCTCGTATGGAAAGCAGATGAAGTTGGAGTCGCAGAAGCCGTCGAACAGTTCGATATCGCGGAAAGCCGGCCCCTGACGATAGGCCATATTTACTACGGCCTCCTTTTTTGTGGCCGGCTCCATACCGGTGGACAAGACCACCATATCGGCTTGTACCCAGAGCCGTTCGCCCAAAAGAGTGTCGCTGGCCTCGACGAGCATGCCCTCTCCATTTTTGGAGACCTTAATGACACTCCCTTTGGTCATGAAAACACCGGGATCCTGCTGCATGCTCTTATAGAAGTACTCGCTCAGGCCCGGTGTGCGCATGTGCTGGTAGAATATAAAAGCCTTGCCCTCTTCGTAGTCTTCGCGCACATATTTGGCCTGCTTCAGCGCGACCATGTTGGTGACTGCGCCAGCATAGGCGAAGTCCGAATCGTCCTCCTCCTTGCCCGGACTTTGAACGAAGACCACCGACTTGGCCTCCCTGCCATCCGACGGACGTACGATCTTGCCGGCCTTGGCAATGGTTTCGAACTCGGCGTTGGTGACCACGTCGGGGTTGTCGGCATAATCGAGATGTGCGCAGGCTTCGTTGTCGATGCCCGCCGGTTTCCAGCCTGCCGCCAGCACAACGGCGCCGTACAACTCGCCGTCGGGGTCGAGGGTCAGGATATCGTTCTTACCCTCGTTGTATTTCTTGTAGGCCTCGAACTGCTGTTCGGTGTTTAGCTCCTTGCCCTTCTCGTCCACCTTCATCTCTTCGGGCAGGGGGAAGGGCACGTCGAACTCGATCTTGGCACCCGGTTTCTTGAAGGTGGCCGTAAACTCGCCGGGCTGCCCGGCCAGGCGCGCCAGGACAGTCTCGGTCTTGACGGTGATCCCGGCATGCGCCTCGATGGCCTTGATCTTGGCTTCCACAACCGGCGGCACCAGGCACTCATACGGATCACTCACCGGTAACTGGCTGCGCCAGTTGAGAGCTGCGCCGCCCAGTTGGGCCTCTTTTTCGATCAGGGTCACGGCATAGCCGGCGTTGGCGGCATCCAGGGCCGCAGACATACCTGTGACGCCCCCGCCGATGACCAGTATCTTGTCGGAGAAGTTCTCTAACTTGTACGGTTCCGGAAGATCGACCTTCTCCACGCGGGCCATACCCATCTTGAGATAGTCTTCGGCCATCATCTGGACGCGGTCGAACATCTCCTCGTCCGCCTGCTGCTCTTCGGTGAGGGCCGGAAATTCAGACCGCGGATGAGACCAGACCACGCCCTCACGCAGATTGACGCGCTCGACGATAGAGCCTTCGAAACGAAAGGTATCAAAATGGACCCGCCGCGAGCAGGCGCACAGCACCAGGGTGTTGACCCCGCCCTCGATCTCCTGTTTGAGAAAATCGACACCCTCCGGCCCGCATAAAATCGGATTGGTTTTAGCCGTCAGCCCCTCTTCGTCGGCAACGGCCTTGATGGCTTCGACATCCAGGGCTTCGCCGATGCCGCAACCTTCGCAAATATAGACACCATATTTCTTGTCCATGGATGACCTCCTACTTCCTTGCCAGAGTATGAATGGCCTTCAGAGCCATCCCGGTAGCGTTCTGATTAGATGAAACCACGTCGGCAGGCTTATTGGCACATCCCGCAGCAAACATTCCGCCCTTCTCAAAATCGTTGATCATGAAGCCGTCAGCGTTGTAGTTCAGATCGGCCGGCAGCTTGGTATTTGCGGCGGTGGGCTGCATACCGGTGGCAAGGACGACCAGGTCCACGGTCTGCTTGATTTTTTCACCGCTTACGGCGTTTTCGACCACAACGGTGATCGCTCCGGTAGCCGGGTCTGCATCCACTTCGGCGACCTTGCCTTTGATGAAGAAGACCTTTTCATCTTCCTTGATGGTCTGGTAGAATTTTTCGTAGCGTTGGCCCGGTGCCCGCATATCGATGTAGAATATGTAGATCTTGGCCTCCGGGTAGCGCTCGCGCACGTAGGTGGCTTGTTTGAGTGAGGCCATGCAGCAGATGTAAGAGCAGTATGGCAGGTGGTTTTCGTCCCGCGAACCAGCACACTGGACAAAGGCGACGCTCTCGGGGGCCTTGTCGTCCGAGGGCCGCGTAATGCGTCCCTTGGTGGGGCCGTTGGGGGCCGCCAGGCGCTCCATCATCATGTTGGTGATTATGTTGGGGTGCCGACCGAATCCCAGGTTGTCGATCCGGGCCGCGTCGTAGGGCTCCCAGCCGGTGGCCCAGACGATGGCGCCGACATTCAGCTCCAGGCTCTGGGCCTGCATAGCCAGATCGATGGCGTCGTACTTGCAGGCATCCGCAGCTTTCCGGGCCGCATCGGTGCCGATGATCTCCGGCGCAAGGATGTAACGCGCCGGAAAGGCCAACTCAAAGGGCAGATAGGCGCCTTTTTTGCTGCCCATGCCGAAGTTGAAGTTGTCGCCCACCTCTACACCGCAGGCCTCGGCGCAGTCACCGCAGGCGGTACACTTCTCGTTGACGTAGCGCGGCTGGATTGTGACGGTCACATCGTAATTGCCGGGGCCGCCCTCGACCTTCTGCACCTCGGCCAGGGTGATGACCTTCACCCGTGGGTTGTCCTTGATGCGGCGGAAGTTGATCTCCAGACCGCAGGTCGGCGGGCACAGCTTGGGAAAGTACTGATTGAGCTGTGCCACGCGTCCACCCAGGTAGGGATTCTGCTCCACCACGTAGACCTCGTACCCTACTTCGGCGGCTTCCAGCGCGGTGGTCAAACCGCTGATACCGCCGCCGACCACCATGATGCTTTCGCTCGCGGGGGCTCTGTTTTCGTTCGTCATACTATCCCTCCGTGCATCGAAGATTGGTAAGCATTCACAGGGCACCGAATCTGCTGCGTTGCCGGACCCTTGAGGTACCAAAGTACAT
>CAZGPF010000125.1:0-5060 GCA_964527275.1 uncultured Desulfosarcinaceae bacterium | reverse complement strand
TCATGCGGTTATGCACAGCATTAATTCCACCAGAGGATTAATGATGGTTTTGCGCTGTACAGGGAAAAGCCTATCAAAATCTTATTTTAGCCATAATTTGTGGGCCATCCCTTTTGGGCTCCTCTGGTCTTGGAATATAAATAGCGCCTTAAAAGCCGCAGGGCTCCGATTTTTGAGACGACAAGTCCCTGGCACGATACGAACTACGCACAAACGGCCCGCTGGCCACTTTTGAAAAACCGATGTCAACGGCCCTCTCTTTCCACTGCTCAAACTCTTGCGGGGTCACGAAGCGCTCCACCGGCAGGTGCATTTTCGTCGGCTGCAGGTATTGCCCAATGGTCACCAATGTGCAGCCATGCAGGTAAAGATCTTCCAGGGTTTGACGAATCTCCGCACGGGTCTCCCCAAGCCCCAGCATAATGCCTGACTTGGCGGGTATGGATGGCTGCCACAGCTTCACCCTTCGTAATAGCTCCAGGGAGCGCGCATAGACCGCCTGGGGCCGAACCGAGGGGTAGAGCCGGGGCACGGTTTCGATGTTGTGATTTAGAATGTCGGGACCAACCCGCAACACGGTCTGGAGGGCCTCTTCAGCGCCCTGAAAATCGGGAATCAGGACCTCGATCATGGAATCAGGATTTTTTTCGCGGACCTGATCGATGGTCGCGGCAAAGATGGCCGCGCCTCCGTCGGCAAGATCATCCCGCGTGACGGAGGTCAGCACCACATATTTTAGCTGCATGCGCCGCACCGCTTCAGCCACCCGCTGCGGTTCTTCGGGGTCTGGCGGCCTGGAGGGGCCCGCGTCGATGGAACAGAAACCGCAGTTGCGGGTGCACCTGGAACCCATTATCAGAAAGGTGGCCGTGCGCCGGGAGAAGCATTCAAACTGGTTGGGACACTGGGCCTCCTGGCATACGGTGTGCAGTCGTCCAGCTTTAATCAGGGAGCGCATTTTTGCATATGTCGTCCCTGTCGGCAGCTGCCTGCGAAGCCACGGTGGTTTACCAGTGGTGATGCGCTGTGGATTGCGCTCCATTTAACTGTTTCCCATCCCCGGGCGCGCAGCTAGTTTCCCGGCAAAGTCAGCTTTCGCAGCATCGTAAAGCGCCCAATGATCGTGATCGCAAAAGCTCATGCTAACTCCTTTTTAGCTGCCAGGCTCTACGTGGCGTCCGATAGATTCTCCATAACGTACCAGGGTCTCGATTCCCTCTCGCGAGTGGGTCAGGATATCTTCATCAATGGTGACTCTGCCGGCCTCCAGGATGATCAGCACCGTGGACCCGCCCATCTGAAAGTATCCCTTCTCCTGCCCACGGCGGCATGGGCCGCCCGAAGGTTGGTGCTGCACGATGGAACCCACCATCGTGGCCCCTACCTCGATCTGTATAACCGTTCCCAAAGCGCGGGTGTGTACAAGGCACCAATGGCGATAGTTGACCCCCCAGATGGCGGGTATGTGACGCAAGGCCAGGGGGCTGACTGAATAGAGCCGACCGCCGACGGCATGGATCGGTCCCTGCGCCCCCTCTTCGACATACCCGAAGCGGTGGTAATCGTGCGGCGCTAAACGGAACTGAAGGCACAAGCTATTATCGAAGCCTGCGGGCAGGGGGTCGCCAGCCAGCAATTGGGTCAAGGTGAGGGAGTGGCCCTTGATATCGAGGATGGTTTCCCGATTCAAGGCCAACACCTTTAGACGGCTGTCGGCGGGTGCAATCAGGGCCTTGGGGTCCCTTGCGACGGGTCGCGCGCCGGGCTTGAGGCGGCGGATGAAGAAGTCGTTGAAGGATCGGAATCCTCCCTCGGGGACAAGCGCCTCGGAGATATCGATCTGATGCCGGGCTATGAACCGGTCGATCTGTTTGCGGCTGAAGCGCTGATGCATGGGCCAGCCAAAGCCTCGTGAGAAGAAGACTCGGCTCCAGATCCAATGGGCTATCTGGCGGCCCCAGGGGTGGCCGTAGATCAGGTTGAGTAAATTTCCACCGGGTACCTGCTCTTTTACAATCACTCGGCGGCGGCGGTGGTAGAGTCGGATCTCTTTCGCGGTGGCGGGTCTTGTCGGCATGGTCTCGGGCAATGAAGCTGGCACCTTCTTTAGCATGTTTTGTAAAGGCCTATACATAGCTTCCAGCCCCGCAGAGAGTCAAACGCTAAAGGGAAAATCGGGCAATTGTAATATTGATCCCGATGCCATCGACCTGAGAGTAGTGCCGGGGAGTTTCGCATGCCTAGTGCCATGGGCTATAAGAATTACAATTGCCGGCCGCGTGTGGCGAGCCTTGACAATTTCAAATTGAAGCCCATTATATACGCGAACATTTTGAATTTGCAGCATAAAGTCGGATATGCTTAATAAGCTTCCGCTTTTGCGGCCCGCAACCCAACGAATATTATCAATTTTCAATCGAGGAGTGTTTATGCAAGCCAGCAAACAGACCCATCAGTTTAAGACCGAAGTCCAACAGATTCTCAACTTGATCGTCAACTCGCTCTACTCTCACCAGGAGATTTTTGTGCGCGAATTGATCTCCAACGCCTCGGACGCCATCGACAAGCTGCGCTTCAAGTCGCAGACCGATAGTGGCATTTTAGGCGCTGACGCCGACTTCAAAATCAAGCTGCGTCCCGATACCATTGCACGCACTTTTAAAATCAGCGACAACGGCATCGGCATGACCTACGATGAGGTCATGGAGAATATCGGCACTATCGCCAAAAGCGGCACCTCCGGTTTTCTGGAGATGTTGGAGCAGGCCCAGAACAGCGAAATGCTCACGCCGGAGCTTATCGGCCAGTTCGGCGTGGGTTTCTACAGCGCCTTCATGGTGGCCACGAAGATCACCCTGGTGACCCGCTCGGCGGACGCCTCCCGGGATGAAGCCGTGCGCTGGGAATCCCTCGGCGACGGCACTTTCACCATCGAGACCACTGAAAAAGACAGCCGTGGCACCACCATCACCCTGGACCTGAAAAAAGGCGCCAAGGACGATGCCGATTATACCGACCAGTGGCAGGTCCGCCGCATCGTCAAGCAGCACTCCGATTTCGTGGCTTATCCCATCGTCATGGATGTGGAAAAAGAGGAACCTCTGCCCGACAACGAGATTATCAAGGACAGCGACGGCAAGCCCATTGGCGAAACTTCCCGCAAAGTCATCCGGGAAGAGACCTTGAACTCCATGAAGGCCATCTGGGCCCGCCCCAAGGATGATGTCAGCGACGATGAGCACGAAGAGTTCTACAAACACCTATCCCATGACTGGAATGGACCTCTGGATCGGCTGCACATGAAGTTTGAGGGCACAACCGAGTATGCGGCCCTGCTCTATATTCCGGCCAAGGCGCCCTTCGATCTCTTCCAGCCTGAACGCAAGCACGGCATCCACCTCTATTGTAAGCGCGTCTTTATCATGGACGACTGCAAGGAGCTAATGCCCGAATACCTGCGCTTTGTTAAAGGTGTTGTCGATGCCCCCGACCTGAACCTCAATGTCAGCCGGGAGATTCTGCAGCAGGATCGCCTGGTGATGAACATCCGAAAAAACCTGGTCAAGAAAGTGATCGACCAGTTGAGCAACATGGACGCGGAGAAATATGAGACCTTCTACAGCGAGTTCGGGGCAGTGATCAAAGAGGGCATCCACACCGAGCCGGCCAAGAGGGATAAGGTAGCGGCCCTGGCCCGCTATAAAAGCACCAAATCAAAAGACAAATGGATCAGCCTGGACGACTATGTCAAGAATATGCAAGAGGATCAGAAAGAGATCTTCTACATCACCGGAGATGACCTCAACGCACTGCTCCACAGCCCCCACCTGGAGAATCTGAAAGCCAGGGATTACGAGGTCTTGCTGATGACCGACCCGGTGGATGAGTGGGTGGTCCAGACCCTGACCGAATATGACGGCAAACCCCTCAAAAGCGCCGAAAAGGGTGATCTGGACCTCGATCAAAAAAAGGAGGACCAGGAGGAAGAGTTCGGCGCTTTGTTCGGCTTTATCAAGGGCCAGCTAGAATCGAGAGTGAAAGAGGTCAAGGCCTCGGCGCGGCTCAAGGAGTCGGTGGCCTGTCTCTCGGGCGAATCCCATGACATGAGCGCCTATATGGAAAAAATTCTCAAGGCCTCCGGCCAGGAGACCCCTCAGGCCAAACGGGTGTTGGAACTCAACATGGCCCACCCACTGATGCAGAAGGTCAGGGAGCTCTTTGAAGCCGGGCGCGACAACCCAAAGCTGAAGGACTACAGCCACATGCTTCTCGATCTGGCCGTGGTGGCCGAAGGCGGCAAACTCGACAATCCAGCGCGATTCTCACGCCTGGTGGGCGAAGCCATGGCCCAATCCCTGTAGCGGTAGTCGAGGAGCGCAACAATTGCATAAGATCCCGAGGGGGCATAGCGTGCAGGCTAAAAATTCGCGGCCAACATAGCGCTACAATCCGATCAGCATCGCGGTGGGTCAATTCATGACCGTAGGGGCAACCCCCCGTGGTTGCCCGATTGATTTAGGCAGGCACAGGGGCCTTGAACAGGGCAGGCACGGGGGCCTTGAACAGGGCAGGCACGGGGGCCTTGAACAGGGCAGGCACAGGGGCCTGCCCCTACGGCGGCTCCCGCTGGCAGGTGACAACAATGCGACCAATCAGTGCAAGATCGTGAGTCGTGCGGCAGGGTAATCGCAGGCTTAACTACCCGTCAATTTCCAGGATTGGTAAGCGTTCACAGGGCACCGAATCTGCTTCGTTGCCGGGCCTTTGAGGTACCAAAGTAGATCTGCTTTGCCCGGACGCCTTGCATATCCGGCACCTAAGCAAACGCTTACCGTGCTGTAGCTTATCACCTCTTATGCACTTTTACCCCCTGAACGGGTACCAAGATTGTCTATCTGATATTTTTCACAGGTGGTAGACAATTTGATATTTTGACCATCGAGGCAGGTGTTTTAGAGTGACGCCTTACACAAAACAGCTCGAAGCGCTCAGAAAAGCGATACATGGTTGAACATTCAAAGGGGCCGATGTGTCTGCAACCCGACGACTAACCATGCAAC
>CAZGPF010000124.1:0-5101 GCA_964527275.1 uncultured Desulfosarcinaceae bacterium | reverse complement strand
GTTGCAGTTCGTGCTTTTTTGTGCTTTTTGCCATTACGCTGAGTAGTTACATTTTATCAAGGTAGGATAGTATCATGCCTGAAGGAACACTTTGCAATCGGCGGACGGTGGATACGCAAAAACAACTGCTTGCGCTTTTGGCGGATAAAAGCGGCAAGCTCTATTATCAAGAGATGGAGTCGCTGGACATCGATAGCGACGCACTCTGGACCACCATTGAGAAGACATTGAAATCGAGGCTCAAGACCTGGCTGGAGATTTGCACCCATTGCGGCATGTGCGCGGAGAGCTGTTTTCTATACCTGGCCGATGGCCGCAACCCCGAGCAGGTGCCGTCGTACAAAATCCAGTCCACGCTGGGCGAGATCGTGCGCCGCAAAGGCCAAGTGGACAACCAATTCATGCGCATGGTCATGGACACGGCCTGGTCCAAGTGTACCTGCTGTAACCGCTGCGCGCTGTACTGCCCCTTCGGCATCGACATGGGGGTCATGTTCAGCTATCTGCGCGGGCTGTGTTACACCCATGGCTTCGTTCCCTGGGAATTGAAGATCGGTGCCGGCATGCACCGCATCTACCGGGCCCAGATGGACGTGACCACCGAAGCCTGGATCGAAACTTGTGAGTGGATGCGCGAAGAGTGGGAAGAAGAGTGGCCCGGGCTCGAGTTTCCCATCGACAAGCCAAACGCCGATATCATCTATACGGTCAATGCCCGGGAAGCGAAGCACTATCCCGAAGACTTGGCCGAGGCCGCCGTGCTCTTTCACCTGGCCGGCGAAAACTGGACCGTGCCCAGCGAGGGCTGGGAAGAGAGCAGCCTGGCGATGTTCGCCGGAGACTGGGAAGCCTGCAAGATGCAGGTGGAGAGTGTCTACGACGCCATCGAACGCCTCAAGCCTAAGCGCATGGTGGTCACCGAATGCGGCCACGCCTATCGCGCCACCGTAATAGAAGGTCCCTATTGGGCCGGTTTGAAGAGTGGCAAAACCCCGGTGGAGAGTTTTCACTACGTGGAGTGGGTGGCCGAGGCCCTGCGCACCGGCAAGCTCAAGATCGATCCGGCCAAGAAGATCAAGGAGCCCGTGACCTACCAGGATTCATGCAACTACATCCGCAACGGAGGGCTAGCCGACTGCGCCCGTGAAATCATGAGCTACATTGCCGAAGATTTCCGCGAGATGACCCCCTGCAAGGAGCACAACTTCTGCTGCGGTGGCGGCGGTGGTTTCAACGGCATCGGCCGCTACCGCGAGCAGCGTAACCAGGGCCTGATGATCAAGCGCAACCAGATCCTGGCCACGGGAGCCAAGCTGGTAATCACCCCCTGCCACAACTGCTGGGACGCCATTAGGGACCTGGAGGGGGTCTTCAAGGAGGGCATACGCTGGTCGTTTCTCAAACCCCTGCTGGTCAAAATGGTCATTGTGCCCGAGCATTTCAAACCCCAAGAGTAGCAGCGAAATTTTAGCGGATTACACAGCTTCGCACATACCGCCCGGCTCTCTGTTGTAGTTCCGCCAGGCGGATTGCGGGTACGATTTCATATTCAGTACCGCTGACCGCGAATTGTGTTGGATGGCATTTTTGCAGAAATAACGATTTAGCCCCTCTAACCAACCTTCCAATTTGATCGATATTATCCATGGTGACAAAGGGACTTACGCAGGTTGTCCTGAATTCGTAGGGACGCCCCGAGGAGACTATGATCTCTATACTCTCCAGGATCTTAGCAACATCGATATTTTCTTTAAATAATTGCGTATATTGATTAAGATCGGTCTTGATATCCATCGCAACATAATCCACCAGGGCGCTCTCCAGCAGATGACTCAATGCGCCTGGGTTGGTTCCATTGGTGTCTATCTTCACGGAGAAACCCATACTTTTCACATTTGCGCAAAATTCCGGCAAGTCTGACTGGATTGTCGGTTCACCCCCGCTGATAACAACACCGTCTAAAAAATTCTTGCGTCGCTCCAAGAAGTCGAAAAAATCTTCCTCCCTCAATTTTTGCGAATGCCGGGTAAATTCATAAGGAATTAAATAAAAATTATGGCACCAGGGGCAACGCATGTTACAGCCTTGCGTGCCTATAATTGCCGACACTTTCGCGGGGTAATCCAACAGGCTGGTCTTCTTTATGGAAGCGATTTTCATCAATACAACCCGACCGGCCTTTGCGGGGTGGTCCCTGAGCAAACTCCCTGGCCGGCCGGCACGGACCGGCGACCAGCCATCAGGGACTAGAACGCCGTGGATCTCATCGGGCCTTGTGCGCCGGCCACGCCGCAATCGGACTGGGCCGACATGCACACGACCGGATTTGCCTTTTCAGAGGGGAGTGCCGCCGTACTGGCATCCGGGTCAAGGGAGTCGGGGCGGTAAGCGTGGCGCATGGCATACTCGGCCTGCTTACCGTCGTTCCACTGCTTTACCGGCCGCAGGTAGCCCACCACCCGGGAATAGATCTCGGTCTCCTGGTTGCAGTGGGCGCAGCGCTGCTGTTCGCCGTTGAGGTATCCGTGGGAAGGGCAGACGCTGAAGGTGGGCGTCAGCGTGAAGTAGGGTAGCTTGTAGCTGCCGGCGATTTTGCGCACCAGGGCTTTGACCGCCTCGATATCGCTGAGCTGCTCGCCCAGGAAGACATGCAGCACGGTGCCGCCGGTATATTTTGCCTGAAGCTTATCCTGTAGTTGGAGGGTGGTATACAAGTCGTCGGTGAAGTTTACCGGAAGCTGGGTCGAGTTGGTGTAAAAGGGGGCCGCCGTGCCTTCAACGTACTCTGATTCGTTGGCGCAGCGGACGCCGTCGAGCTTCTGCTTGTCGAGCATGGCCAGACGGTATGAGGTGCCTTCGGCCGGTGTGGCTTCCAGATTGTAAATATCGCCGGTTTCGTCCTGCGTCCGAGAGAGCTTGTCGCGCAGGTGGTCCATCACCTTAAGAGCAAAGGCCTGGCCCTCCATGGAGCCGATCTCTTTCTGGAAGAAATTGAGGCAGGCCTCGTTCATGCCGATGATGCCCACGGTGGAGAAGTGATTCTTCCAGAACATGCCACTCTGCTCTCTGATACCGCGCAGATAGAAACTCGAATAGGGGTATAGGTTCTTCTCGGTGAATTGTTCCAGCACCTTGCGTTTGATGCCCAGGCTCTCCACCGCCAGATCTACCCGTTTGTCCAGCAGATCGAAAAACTCACTTTCGCTGTTGGCCTGATGGCCGATGCGCGGCAGGTTGATGGTGACCACGCCGATGGAGCCGGTCAGGGGGTTGGCGCCGAACAGGCCGCCGCCTCGCTTGAGCAGTTCACGGTTGTCCAGGCGCAGGCGGCAGCACATGGAACGCGCGTCTTCTGGGCTCATGTCGGAATTGACGAAGTTGGAAAAGTAGGGAATACCGTATTTGGCGGTCATGCGCCAGACCGCTTCGAGGTTGGGGTTGTCCCAGTCGAAGTCCTCGGTGATGTTGTAAGTGGGGATGGGGAAGGTAAAGACCCGGCCTTTGGCGTCGCCCTCCATCATCACCTCTGCAAAGGCCCTGTTGATCAGGTCCATCTCCACCTGAAACTCGCCGTAGGTGCTCTCCTGCTCCTCGCCGCCGACGATGACGGCTTGGTCCTTGAGGATCTGGGGTACATAGAGGTCCATGGTGATATTGGTAAACGGCGTCTGAAAGCCGACCCGCGTAGGGATGTTGATGTTGAAAATAAACTCCTGCAGGGCCTGTTTCACCTTCTCATAGGTCAAAGCGTCGTTGCGCACGAAGGGCGCCAGCAGGGTGTCGAAATTGGATAAAGCCTGGGCGCCGGCCGCCTCGCCCTGCAAGGTATAGAAAAAGTTGACGATCTGGCCCAGGGCCGAGCGCAGATGTCTGGGAGGCGCGCTCTCTACCTTGCCTTCCACCCCCTTGAAGCCGTGGAGCAGCAAGTCTCTCAAATCCCAGCCCACGCAGTAGATGGAGAGCAGGCTCAGATCATGAATATGCAGGTCGCCGCTCTTGTGTGCCTGGCGAATCATAGGCGGATAGATCTTGTTGAGCCAGTACTCGGTCGTGACGTCCGAGGAGATGTAGTTGTTGAGCCCCTGGAGCGAGTAGCACATGTTGCTGTTCTCTTTGATCTTCCAGTCGAGGCGCTTGATATAGTGATCCACCAGATCGACATTGGCCTTGGTGGTGATGCCGCGGATCTGGGCATGCTGTTCGCGGTAGATGATATATGCCTTGGCCGTGGCGTGGTATGGCGAGTCGAGCAGGACTTGCTCCACGATATCCTGTATCTCCTCCACCTCCGGCAGGTTCCCCAATCGCATTTCATGGGCCAGGGTCAGCACGCGCAGGGTCATTTTGCGGCTTTCACGTTCCGAAAATTCTCCCGTTGCGTTGCCGGCTTTGGCAATGGCGGCAGTGATCTTGGAAGAATCAAATTCGACAATTCGTCCATCGCGCTTCTTTATTTGTTCGAACACTTGGCTCTCCTTCCCTATGACAGGGGGTTGTTGAATATATGGTGTACCCGCAAGCGTTTTTTAACTGATTCGGACACCAAACTATCGGCACAGAATTATTCTGCTACTACAACATATTGTTGCTTGTCAACTATTTTTTTCCATATGTTGTGCTTTTGACAAAAATCAGTGTAGCACACGGTTCTCGATGATTGGCGTGCCGGTGATCGCTAATTGCAGAATCTGCGTCTCACCACAACAGCGGCTTGACAGGCAAATTTGGAATTCCGGACGGCGCTGCTGACCCCTCGGCGCAAGGAGGCAATATCTCCCCGCCCCTATCGGGAAGGAGCTAAGGGAGGAGGGTTAAACTCTCATCCCGGCCCGGCCTTCCTAAGTTTTGTATCCCATCACCCTCCAGGTCCCATCCAAAATCGAGATCGAAATCGATTGGGATAGGGTAATCCGACCCCGATTTGGGTTTTGGTTTCTGTAACTACTCAGAGCACTTCATCTTCGGCCCTTCAGGCCTTTCCATATAGCGATGCTATTATGAAAAGACCTGAATGACCGAACCTAAAGCACTCTGAGCAGTTACAGTTCGTGCTTTTTTTTGTGCTTTTTGCCATTACGCTGAGTAGTTACCTTTATTTAAT
>CAZGPF010000123.1:2076-5160 GCA_964527275.1 uncultured Desulfosarcinaceae bacterium | reverse complement strand
CTATATGGAAAGGCCTGAAGGGCCGAAGATGAAGTGCTCTGAGTAGTTACCAAAAGAGATACATTGTAGGAACGACCCTTGCCCTATCCTGACAAAATTGTCATGGTGCGCAGCAGCTATGCGCCCTTTGGCGGTGTCGAGCGCGTCACCCTGAGCCTGATTAAGGGGCTGTTGGGCAAAGGGGTCGCTATCAGGCTCTTGACCCTGCCAGGAGAGCAGTGGCCTGTGGCGGATGCCAGGTTAAAAATCGTCCATCTGGGGTTTCGTCGCGGCCATCGTCTGATAAAGGTCTGGGCCTTCAACCGGGCCGTGAACCACCATCTTGACCAATATCCGTGCCAGTGCGTCCTGGCCCTGGACAAGGTGACGCGTTTTACCCACCTGCATGCCGGTGGAGGAACCCACAAGACCTTCCTCGAGATCAAGAAGCGCTATTCCGGAGCCGCCGCACGTCTATTTTTACGCTTCAGCCTCTTTCATCGCTATATGATCTATCTTGAGCGCAAAGGCTTTGAAAATCGGGGTCTCAAAAAGGTCCGCTGCAACTCGCGCATGGTCAAGGATAGCATTGAAAAGGATTACGGCGTCGATCCTGATAAGTTGGTGCTGGTGCACAGCGGTATCCGCTGGAGGGAGATGCAAACCGACTTTTTGCGCCGTCAAGAGGTGGGCCTTGAACTCTGTCGCCGTAACGGCATCGATCCCAATTGGAAATCGCTGCTTTTCCTCGGCAATGGATTTCGGCACAAGGGCCTGGATGTCGCCATACGGGGATTGGCGGTCATGTCCCCGCAATACCACCTGGTGGTGGTGGGCAAAGGCCGGGCCGGGCCCTACCATCGACTGGCTAAGGCATCTGGAGTCGCAGGGCGAGTACACTTCCTCGGCGCCCAGGCCGACGGTTGGCGCCATGCCTGTTTTTGCAAGGCCGTGGTGCTGCCATCCCAATATGATCCCTTTGGCGGCGCATCGGCCGAGGGTCATGCCATGGGGCTGCCCGTACTGGTCAGCGACAAGACCGGCTACGCCGATTGGGTCAGCCACAACGAAAACGGAATCATCCTCAAAACCCCCATGCACCCGCAAAGGGTGCGGGAGTCGTTTGCCGCCTTAGAGCGATTAATCGAACAGCCGGCCTGGACCCCGGATCAATTACGTGCCCACGCCCGCAATGTGGATGATGATCTCATCCTGGAGAAGTTGTTAAAATTCTTTGAAGTCTAGCAGGACGAAGAGCAGCTAGCTGGGGAGTTATTTTTTTCCACTACTCTTAATGCGTTCCAAGAGCATGAACTTTTTGCTGTCGGGATGCTGCCACTGACCCAGCAGACGAAAATCGTGACGGGAAAAGAGCGCTGGCAGATCGAGGATTTCATGGGGCCAGAAACGTTCTTCATAGAGCAGATAATCGATCCCGGCTCGATCTAAGTCGGCCACGAAGCGCCCGTAATCGGATGCCACCGATATCCTCAGTGATGACGAGCAGATGATGGTTGGACTGTTGCGATGGGTGTAAAGATTGATCCACTCCAACCCCCGCGAGTTTTTACAGCCGGCGATAGTTGCCATGCCGGCCTGGCCGCCTTGCTGCGCTAATAGCTGGGCCGCAAGCCGATACACGGTCTTGTCCTGCTCCTCGGGTTTCAGACTTTTCGGCAGGCCAAGCATAATCAACACCATGGCCGTGATGGCCATGGCTTTGCGCTGGGGCCATCTACGTCGCTTCTGAAGATAGTCTAGCGCCTTGCCCATACCGTTGGCCATGAACAGAGAGCCGGAAAAGAGGACAATGGCCAGGAAGCGGTTAGTCATAACCCAGGACTGGAGGGTATGAATGTAAAGTACGACGATGCCGGCAGCGGATTGCCACCCTAAAAAAGCGATGCGGCGATTTTTCAGGTAGTGCCGCCGGGTGCCGAAGAGTCCGGCAAAAAAGATGAGTGCAAAGGGATAAAATACCCCTTCAACTATATTTTGGAATATCAAGAGCAGTGGCATAAAGGCCAGGGATTCACGCGCGCGACTGAAAAATTCCGCGTAGATCCCCGTAGACTGGGCGTACATGTGCCTTATCCATGCTTGCAGGTTGTTATAGTTGGTGGCAAATTGCGTGACCTCCTGGTAGACTTTGTTGAGCCGCAGGGTGTTGTAAAGATCGGCACCGGTGGTCAGCACGACTCCACAAGCGGCCACACCCAGCACCGCCATTGGCAGCATGAAAAAGAGGCATCTGCGGAGTTTGCGATCCGTGCGGGTCAGGCACAGATATGCCAGGGGCACGGCAAGGAATACCACACCCTCGATTCTGCACCAGGCGGCCAGCATAAAGAGCAGCGCGCTCGACAAGAGATCATATCTATAGCGCCCCGCATTCGCACCTTGATCCCATTGGCGAATAAAGCAGAGCATGCCGAGGCAGATGCAGAACCAGAACATCGGGCCGCGGATGACGTTGCCGCTGCCCTCCACCAATAGCGGCATCAGGGCATAGATCAGGACCGTCAGGGTTGAGACATTACGGTCGAAGAATCGAATTAAGATAAAATATAGCGGCACCAGCGTCGCCCAGCCGAAAGTTACATTGACAATATGGCCGGCGACAATCCAGTCCCCGCAGACCGCATAGGCTGAGGCAATGAGTATGGGCAGCGGGGAGATCCACGCCAGCTTGCAGGCCAGCACCGCAGCCCAGTCGTGATTGAATATGGCGCTGGCCTGATAGATATATTGGGCGCCGTCGGGATTGATGATGGTACGCATGGCGGCCGAATAGAGCCGTATGCACAGACCGCCGATGAGTACCCAGGCGATGGGGGCGGCAAGCCACCTCTTTGTTGCCGGCCAGATCAACGCCAGATTTTTTGGTAAGATCACTCTTAGGCTCCATGCTACTGCCGACTGTGTAATGTCGGCGCGAGGTGGTTGCCGATGAAACTCTATCCGTCATGTAACCACAATTGAATCAACCTCTTACTACCTGATCCGGATTTATTCAACAGTGGTTTCTGGCGCGCAACAACTAAAGGCCTGCATTGATGCGTACCAAATTTTCTGTTGCCGCATACGATTTGCGCAAAAGAGCAT
>CAZGPF010000123.1:0-1976 GCA_964527275.1 uncultured Desulfosarcinaceae bacterium | reverse complement strand
GAGCAGCGGCAGGGGTCGGTTGACTCATCATCGGAGCACTGTTATAGCTCCCCATTCCGAAGTCGGCGCTACCCGAATATTTCGGTGAACTGGATTTGCCCTTGCCCAAAGATATGATCGAAAATCGCATCGCTGACCATAAGAGCGGTATCGTAATAATCGTCTCTCTATTTTTTGTTCTCTTATTGCCCTTGCTGGCGCAAGTCTCCACCTACCACGGCGATGAGCACTTTTATACCGATTCCGCCGTCTATATGCTCGCACATGACGACTACTTGAACCCCCGCTATTCGAATGGCACTCTGAGGGCCAAAAAACCGATCGTGACCTATTGGGTCTTGATGGCCAGCTATGCCCTGTTGGGTGTCAACTTTTTTGCCGCCCGTCTTCCTTTCCTGCTGGCCGGCGCCGCCACGGTTTGGGTCACCTATAAGTTTGCCAACATGCTTTTCCGGCAGCGCCGCATAGCAACGCTTGCGGCGGCCTTAACAGCCTGCAATATACAAATTATCATGCTTAGCCTGCGGTCCACCCCCGATATTCTGCAGATCCTCTTCATGATGCTGAGTCTCTATGGCTTCTGGGCTCTGGCATTCGAAAAGGATTGCCGTTTACGGAACTATCTGTTGACCTATTTGGGGGTCGCCCTGGCCATCCAGACCAAAGGTTTGTTAGGTGTGGTGTTGATCGGATTCATGCTCCTGCAAATCTTGATCGCCAGGGAGAAGACCGCAATGCTAAAGCGGATCTTGCATTGGCCGGTGATTACCATGGCGCTGGTCATCGCTGCCTGGTGGTATCTTTATATCTATTACCAGCATGGCGCGGAGGCAGTGTGGCAGTTTTACAACGATCAAGTTTCCAGCAAGCTGGTGGGCGCAAAGCTTTACATTCTGATGAATATTAAAGAGTACGCCTGGGGCCTGTTGCGCAACTTTGCCCCCTGGTCCTTAATCGTACTGCTGGGAAACCTGGCCGCTCCAGGGGAGATCCACCGCTTCGTCGGAAAGCGTAAACAACAGATCGTTTTCATCCTTAGCTGGTTTATACTGCTGCTGGCCATCTTCTCGATAAGTACCGACAACCGCACCCGCTATCTGGCCCCCGCATACCCGTTGCTATGCATCCTGATTGCCGCCCTTTTCGTGGAGATATTCACGAAACATAGCATCATGCAACGGATCTGGGGCTGGAGCTGCGGCCTGTTCCTGATCCTGATGGGCAGCCTGGGCGTTGTATTGATATGTATCGGGTTTGTGCTGCACTGGCAGCCGATGCTGGGTGGTGCGATACTGCTATGCGTCGCGGCATGCATCACAAGCCGTGTGATCAGGCGCAGGCAAAGCCCAGCACCGGTCGTAATGGGGATAGTGTTGCTGATAGCCGTGGCAGACTTGCTGGGCCTTGTCCTGCCGCCGTTCGAGTTGGCGCCGGTCAAAAGTCTAACCGCCTGCCTGCTGCCGGATGTAAAGAGCGGTCGGATAACATCGGTCTGGTCTGGCAGACGGGCCGACCATCTACGCCAGCTCTATACTGCTTCGCATGGCCGAATCAGGGTTAGCTACTATCCCCGCGGAGAGGTGCCCCAGGATCTGGATCGATCCGCGGTGATTGTCGTCACGCACGCGGAGAGTGAAGCTTTCAGGGCCCAGGGGTACAGTGTGCGGTCGTGCGGGGCGGTTTTTCAGGACCCGGACTTGCAAATCCTCTGGCGCGGTCTTCTGGCCGGCGACAAAGATATGGTTAACGAGGCCATCCAGGAGCCGCTCTACCTGGCGCGACCGAAGAGTCCAACCTACTAGGTGCCCGCGCTTGACTCTCTTTCCCGCCGCCGGCCGGATCATATTTAAGCCTTGCTGTCGTCATGTCGCCGACAGGTAAGCCAATGGTTTGAAAAACGTGACACAATGCGCTATTTAATCCCAGCGGCCCAGCGGCCATCGGTTTGTAACTGGTGATGCCGCAGGGCTATCCGA
>CAZGPF010000122.1:3245-5161 GCA_964527275.1 uncultured Desulfosarcinaceae bacterium | reverse complement strand
CGCTATATGGAAAGGCCTGAAGGGCCGAAGATGAAGTACTCTGAGTAGTTACAATGTTGCTAGCTGTCGGAGGTGTTATGGGTGATGGTCTCTCCCGAAATTCCATTTTGTGGTTTTTCCTGGCCTGTTTCCTGGTCTCTTTTTTCCTGCTCGGATGGCTGCTGCTGCCGTTTTTATCGATTTTGATTCTCGGCATGGTGGTAAGCGGCATTTTTTTCCCGCTCTTCAAGCTGCTCGACAGCCTCCCCAAGATCAAATCATCCCTGGCATCGCTGCTCACCTGTGTCCTCATCTTTTTTCTGCTTTTCGTGCCCATCGTCTTTTTCGTTGGCAGCCTGACCCAACAGGCCTTCGGCTTGTATGAGATGGCCAAGGGCGCGGTGATTAATGATCAGATCGGTATCCTGCTGCGCGACACCCATCTATTAGAGCGGGCCAACAGCGTGCTCTCCAGGTTCAACTACGAGCTGACCGGAGAGGAGATCAAGAACGGGATCTCGGAGATTGCCAAATTCGTGGGGTTCTTTCTCTACAATCAGGCGCGGGCCATCGCTTCAAACACCCTGGCGTTCGTGGTCAACTTCTTTCTAATGCTCATGGTGGTCTATTTCCTGCTTCTGGATGGCGACAAGCTGGTGGCCTACATCGTGGAGCTGTCGCCGCTGCCTGAGGATCAGGAGCAGGTGCTGATTGCAAAGTTCAACGCCATGGCCGGGGCCGTGCTCATCGGCAACGGGCTGGGCGGTGTTATCCAGGGGGGGCTGGGAGGGCTGGTGTTCTGGTTTTTCGGCCTGCCCTCAGCGTTTTTGTGGGGCGTAATAATGGGCTTGCTGGCCTTTTTGCCCATCATCGGCATAGGCGTGGTTTTCATCCCCACGGCGATTTACCTGCTGATAACGGGCAGTATCGGTGCCGGGATTTTCTTCCTGGTATTCTATTTTGTCCTCTCCATGGGCATCGAATATGTTTTTAAACCCAAATTGGTGGGGCAGCGGGTCAAAATGCACCCGCTGCTGGTTTTCCTGGCCATTATCGGCGGATTGAAGCTGTTCGGCATTTTGGGGATTATCTACGGTCCCCTGGTGGTGACCGGATTTCTCACCCTGGCTGAAATTTACCGAGGCAATTACCAGAGGAGGGTGGAGTTCTATATGATTGATGAGGAGTAACTACTCAGAGCACTTCATCTTCGGCCCTTCAGGCCTTTCCATATAGCGATGCTATTATGAAAAGACCTGAATGACCGAACCTAAAGCACTCTGAGCAGTTACAGTTCGAGATACAATCGTTATAGTTCGTGCTTTTTTGTGCTTTTTGCCATTACGCTGAGTAGTTACGATGAGGATAATTAAATGCCCACAGCCGACTCCACGACGATGATCAGCATCGAGAAGGAGATGAAAAAGTCCTATCTCGACTACGCCATGAGCGTGATCATCGGCCGCGCCCTGCCAGATGTGCGTGATGGGCTCAAGCCGGTTCACCGGCGAGTGCTCTATGCCATGCATGAGCTTAAGAACGACTTTAACAAGCCCTACAAGAAATCGGCCCGTATCGTAGGCGATGTCATCGGCAAGTACCATCCGCACGGCGACACGGCGGTCTATGATACCATCGTGCGCATGGCCCAGCACTTTTCCATGCGCTACACCCTGGTGGATGGACAGGGCAACTTCGGCTCCATCGACGGCGACCCGCCGGCGGCCATGCGCTATACCGAAGTGCGCATGACCCGCCTCTCCCGCGAGATGCTCGAAGACCTGGAAAAGGAGACGGTCGATTTCACGCCCAACTACGATGAGTCGCTGAGTGAACCCACGGTGCTGCCGGCCAAGGTGCCGGCCCTGATCATCAACGGATCGTCGGGTATCGCGGTGGGCATGGCCACCAATATTCCGCCCCACAACCTTTCCGAG
>CAZGPF010000122.1:0-3235 GCA_964527275.1 uncultured Desulfosarcinaceae bacterium | reverse complement strand
TGGTGGATGCCACCTGCGCCCTGATAGACGATCCAGAAATCACCTGGCGAGAGTTGATGCAGCATATGCCCGGCCCCGATTTTCCCACGGCCGGTATTATTTATGGCACGCAGGGCATCCGGGAGGCTTACGAGTCTGGACGCGGCATCATTCGCATGCGCGCCAGGGTGATCATCGAAAAAGACAAGCAGGAGCGCGAAACCATCCTGGTCACCGAGATTCCCTTTCAGGTCAATAAGGCCAGATTGATCGAAAAGATCGCCGACTTGATGAAGCACAAGCAGATCGAAGGCATCAGCTATGTCCGCGACGAATCGGATCGCGAAGGCATGCGCATCGCCATGGGCCTAAAAAGGGATGCCGTGTCCGGTGTGGTGGTCAACCAGCTTTACAAGCATACCCGCATGGAGAGCAGTTTCGGCATCATCTTCCTGGCGGTAGTGCGCCAGCGGCCCCAGGTGTTGAGCCTCAAGCAGATCCTGGCCAATTTCGTCAGCCACCGCAAGCAGGTCATCGAGCGCCGAATCCGGTTTGAACTCAAGAGGGCCGAGGAGCGCGCCCACATCCTGGAAGGATTGAAGATCGCGCTGGACAACCTGGATGCGGTGGTGAAGATGATCCGTCAATCCAAATCGCCGGCCGAAGCCAAGCAGAAACTGATCAGTGTCTTTGCCTTGACGGCCATTCAGGCCCAGGCCATCCTCGACATGCGCCTGCAGCGGCTCACGGGTCTGGAACGCGACAAGATTATCGTCGAATATGAGACGCTGTTGCAAGATATCGCGCGGTTCAGAGAGATCCTGGCCAGCGACCAGTTGGTGCTTGACTTGATCAAGCAGGAGCTTCTGGAACTCAAGACGCAGTTCGGTGACGAGCGCCGCACCGAGATCGTGCCCAAGACCAGGGAGCTGACCCTCGCGGATATGATTGTCGAAGAGGATATGGTGGTGACTATATCTAATTCGGGCTATATCAAGCGCAATCCGATCACCCTCTACCAGAGCCAGCGGCGGGGGGGGAAGGGCAAGACGGCCATGGGGACCAAGGAAGAAGATTTCGTGGCCCATCTCTTCATTGCCTCCACCCACCACAGCTTTCTCTTTTTTACCAACCGCGGCAAGGTCTACTGGTGCAAGGTCTATGACATTCCCCAGGTGGGACGGGCCAGCCTGGGCAAGGCGATTGTCAATCTGCTCGACTTCGAAGATGGCGAACGCATGACCACCGTTTTAGCGGTTCCCAAATTTGAACCCGGCAACTATGTCCTCATGGCCACACGCAACGGCACGGTGAAGAAGACCGACATCATGGCCTTCTCGCGGCCCCGGGCCGGCGGTATCATTGCCCTGGACCTTGTGCCCGGCGACGAGTTGATCGCCGCGCGCATCACCGACGGCACCCAGAATGTGTTTTTAGGTTCGGCCAGCGGCAAATCGATTCGCTTTCATGAGTCGGATATTCGCCCTAGCGGCCGGATTTCCCGCGGTGTGCGGGGAATGCGCCTGAACGCCGGAGAACGGATCGTAGGCATGCAGGCCTTGCGCTATGGCCAGACTCTGTTTGTCGTCACGGAGAACGGATATGGCAAGCGCACTTCCATCGATGAGTACCCGGTCCGCAGGCGCGGCGGCAAGGGAGTCATTACGGTGAAAACCAACCGGCGCAACGGCATGGTGGTGGGTATCCTCGAGGTGCAGGAGGAGTGCGACATCATGCTGGTAACCGATCGGGGCAAGATTATCCGCATGGCTGTGGACACCATCTCGGTGATTAGCCGCAACACCCAGGGGGTCAAGCTGATCGATATGGAAGATGGTGAACGCGTGGTGAGTACGGCTTGTTTGGCGGAACACGAATCGATCAAGGGGTAGGGGATGCAACTCGACGACGATCTGATGAGGCTGAAAATCGGTGTGATCGGCGCGGGCAGTTGGGGCACAGCCCTGGCCAATCTCCTGGCCGCCAAAGGGTATGGCGTCGATTGGTGGGTATATGAAGAGGATATCTGCCGGGAGCTGCAACGCGAGCGGGAAAACAAGGTCTTCCTGCCAGGCGTAACGCTCTCGGAGAATTTGCGGCCGACCAACCGTTTGGACAAGGCGGTGCAAGATAAGCAGATGATCATCGTCGTGGTTCCATCGCATGTCATGCGCGAGGTCACCGGCCGCATGGCGGATCACGTCGCCGAAGACGCCATATTGGTTTCGGCCAGCAAAGGCATTGAGAACGGGACCCAATTGACCATGTCCGGGGTGTTGCGGCAGACCTTGCCCGCCATAGATAGTGACCGCTTTGCGGTTTTGTCTGGACCGAGTTTCGCCCGCGAGGTGGCCCAGGGATTACCCACGGTGGTTACCACGGCCTCCACCAATGGAGATTGTGCCCGCGCGGTACAACATCTGTTTGCCACGCCAATGTTCCGTGTCTATACCCACGATGATGTGGTGGGCGTCGAGTTGGGCGGGTCGGTGAAGAACGTGATCGCCATTGCCGCCGGCATGATCGACGGTATGCAGCTGGGGTTGAACACGCGCGCGGCCTTGATTACCAGGGGCATGACGGAGATTCGACGCCTGGGACTGGCCATGGGCGCCCAGCCGCGCACCTTTACCGGCCTGGCCGGATTCGGCGACCTGATGCTCACCTGCACCTCGGATGTGAGCCGCAACCACACAGTGGGCAAGAAGATCGGCCAGGGGATAAAGCTCAGGGAGCTGCTCGACGATATGCGCATGGTGGCCGAAGGGGTAAAAACCGCGCATTCGGTCTACAACCTGTCGAGAAGACTGGGGGTCAATATGCCCATCTCGCATGCCATTTATAAAATTTTACACGCCGACCTGGCCCCCCGCGATGCGGTGCATCAGTTGATGACGCGCAATTTGAAGAGTGAGCTGGATGAAAGCTGACCAGACCGGGCAGCGGCCATCCTGTTTCGGCGACCTTAAGACCGTATTTCCTTTGCGTTCGGACGGGTTGCGGGTCACCCCGGCGGCGTGCCTGCAATGCTCGCTAAAAACCGGTTGCCTGCGGGCGGCAATGGGCGGAGCGGATGGCTTACGGGTTCGCGAAGAGATGATTGATCGGGCCTATCGCGGCGGTCTGGTGGGATTTTTTCAGCGTTGGTCGCGCAAAAAGAGCATTCAACGGATGAAAAGGAGCTCCCATTGACTTGGGGCTCGATTGCGGTTCGCGAAGGTAACTACTCAGCGTAATGGCAAAAAGCACAAAAAAA
>CAZGPF010000121.1:0-5163 GCA_964527275.1 uncultured Desulfosarcinaceae bacterium | reverse complement strand
CAATATCCATGGAAAAGTCAGCTCCCACATCAAAGGGCGGATCAATGTAGATCAGCTTGATGCCACCCTGGGCTTCAATCTCTTCGCGCAAAGGCCCGTTTTTCAACGAGGACAGGATCAGCTTGTTATCACCCCAGATCAGTTTATTATTCCAGCCGGTGATCTGACGGCCGGTCTGCTGATCAAAAAGATCCATCTGCAATGCCCGGTTCTCTTCGGCACGGGGTTCATCGACCTGCTCAATCACCTGGAAGGGCAGAACAATGTTGTATACTTCGCCTGTCTTGCCACTCCATACCAGTTCGACTTCTTTTTTATCTTCAAACAACAAAAACCGGTATTTTTCCGGCAGCGATTTACCTGATTCAAGATAACGATTAATATCCCTTATTTCACTGTCGGTGAGCTTCATTTCATTCCTTTTATGCACTCTTTGGTTATATACTCAAAAACGATTGTGCTTGTGCAAATTTTATACAGGCTGTCTATTTTTTGCAAGAAATTCTCAATGTTCAGACATTGCCAATCTATGGCTTTAGCTTTGGCTATGCTGATTTTAATCCAATTTAAACTGAATAGCAGTTCTGCAAACTACTTTGCCGACAACATGGGGACGGTGTTGACAAATTGTGCAAGGGTAATCGGGAAGGTTGTATCTGCTACTAACGTTCCGCATTACTTGGGAGCAGGGTGCCAGCCCTGCGAATCAAGTGCATGCGTTGTTTCGGCAATTCACTTTCTTGCAAATAAGTTAATGCGTCTGAAAGTCTCAAAGCATTTTCCATCAGCTTGTTTTGTTTCCCGTATCATCTCACCAACAACATATTCTCTGAAATCGTCCTTGTAAGATTCGGATATGCAGGCCAGAAATGGCACAAGGCTAGGTTGGTCCACCCAACCGAGCATGGTTTCAGTATCCGGGAAATAACGATCCGCATTTTCTCTCCATACTTTGGCCGCTTTAAATTCACTTTGACTGACCAGTTGAGTGTATTCATTAATGGTCGGCATATACCAGGGCCATGAAAAATTTGAGTAACTACTCAGAGCACTTCATCTTCGGCCCTTCAGGCCTTTCCATATAGCGATGCTATTATGAAAAGACCTGAATGACCGAACCTAAAGCACTCTGAGCAGTTACAGTTCGAGATAGAATTGTTGCAGTTCGTGCTTTTTTGTGCTTTTTGCCATTACGCTGAGTAGTTACTTCATCTTTTTTACCGTCGAATTCGTGTGCCATTATATCTCCTGCCGAACGTCGAGCGTGAGCAGCGGCCTATATGAATACCAGTCTTGTGCGGCCTTTACGCAGATCCGCAATCTTCACGCCGTCTGCTCAACGCTTTTGTTCGGTTTTTATTTCTAACGCATTAAGCAGATTGCGCTTGGTAAATAACCGGTCGATATTTGGGCGTCGGGATTGGCTTGCCTTCCGCTTTGGCAGCCTGAATCCATAGAGATTTGGCCTTTCGAACCTCATGTAGTGCTTCATCAGGGCTATCACCGAATGCTGAACATGCTGCAAGATCAGGGATGTCAGCAATGTATCCACCGTCATCCTCAGAATGAAAGATATTGATATGGTAGTCGCGCATTATTCGTTCTCCTCTAATTTCAGATTATGTTTCTCGACAAGTTTCAGAAATTGACGAATCTGGTAAGGTTTCGCCTGACCTTTTATGTTTTGAAGATTAACAAGTTCCGGAATGTCCGGTCGAGTAAAAATGTGATGGCTTCCATCTGTCCTTGAGAGGGTGAAATCGAAACCTTGAACAAGATTCACCATATCAGAGAATCTTATGTTTTTAGAACTTGCAAGTATTTTTTGAAGAATTTTTTTTCTCTTCACTTTTTGTTATCTCCCACAAACCGAACGAGCTACGAAATGAGCTGCAGTCAGCTAGGAGCGGAAATTGCATTTGTTTTTTAAATGCAATTTACCGTGCCCGCCGACCGAGCGCAGTGAAGCCCGAAGGGGGTCGGCTCGATTGAGTTTGATAGGCTGAGCGCGAGCGCCGCCTATCAAACTCAATTGGCTCATCTCGCAACGCGATAGGGTGGATGGCCAAAGGCCAAGCGAGCTTTAGCTCGCGGTCCGCCCTATCGCGACGGTCACCGGTTGTCATGGAGCGCCGGCAAAATGACAGTCCGGTGCACTGGCTGGTTCGGCAAATATCACCATTCTTGACGATTAAGAACTGTGTTCGTTCTGTTATATGCACGTTTTACTTTGTTAAAAGATTTATAGATGTCTTCTTGGTCATTGACATCTGACGCTACAAGTTGCGCAAATTCAATACTAGCCTTAACTAAACTAAATGACGGACTAAATAATGCCGGATCTGCTGCCTTACCTCGTAATCTTTTCGAGATATTTGCTAATTCTTTTAATTCGGATCTCCAATCTTTACGAGGCTTATTCTTACTTGTTTCCTTTTTGGCACAATCAAAACTCTCGATAATTCGATTGTTTTGTTTAGCTGTCATATAGGATTCCTTCAAGCTATGTTTGATTCCACCACCAAAATAGATGTTATGAGCTTGAAAGATACCGTCATATATAATTTTACCCTGAAAAGGTAACAAAACAGTCTGTACGTAAAGAGGGAGGCGAGAACGGTGAATTAGCTCATCAAAACCTTGATAGAGTCCTAACACGCCATATACATCATCATTGTTAATGAATATAGCGCATCGTTTCAGGTATCTTTCAATATGGAAGCTCCCTTTAACTGAGTGTTTCCATTTAGAAATAATATTTAAACGCTCTAGAGATAATTGTTGAGGATTTTCTTGGATGAAAGAATCAATAATTTTTATATCTGAAAATAGAGCTGTGCGAACTTCCAGTTTTTCTTCTGTGGAACACTCTGCATATCCTTTTAAACTCTTAATATTAGGATATATTTTATGTTTCTGATTGACAAAGTACTGAAGCCCCCACATCAAATCAAAATAAAGTTTAGCGTCTTTTTCCGATAATTTCATTTCTCTCCCCCATAGGTGTTTTTAACACAATCTATGATTTTTTGTAGCCCAATAGTGGTGGGCGGGGACAGTATGGCCAGGATGAGAGTTCACTCACCCCCCTGTGCCCCCATCCGTCAAAAAAAGGACATGGCTGCGTATAGTTGTGTTAGCAGTAGGTTTAAAATAATGGTGCCGAAGGGGAGATTCGAACTCCCACACCCGAACGGGCACTAGACCCTGAACCTAGCGCGTCTACCAGTTCCGCCACTTCGGCACGTTGGGCATCAACTTTTAAATGGTTGATTTCGTGCGGAGGGTGCATTAAATAAACAGTTTCGAAATTTTAGTCAAGAGCTATTTGCGGCCCGGCGGGACCTGGATGAGAATCATTAGAAGCATAGAAGAGATTGAATCACCGCTTGAAAACGCCGTTGTCACCATCGGTAATTTTGACGGGGTGCATCTGGGCCACCAGGCCCTGTTGCATACGGTAAATGAGCATGCCGATGCCTTCGGCGGAACCTCGACGGCCATCACCTTCGAGCCCCATCCCACACGGGTCTTAAAACGCAACGGCCATCCTCCGCTGATCACGCTGATCGAACAGAAGAGCGAACTGATCGCCCGGGCCGGCATCGCAGTGCTGATCATCATCCCTTTCAGCAAACAATTCGCCGAGATTAACCCACGGCGGTTCGTCGCGGAGATCCTGGTTCGACGCATCGGCATGCGGGCCCTGGTAGTCGGCCGGGACTACACCTTTGGCAAGGATCGCCGGGGCAGCCTTGAGGTGTTGCGGCAATGGGCGCCCGAACTGGGCTATGAAGTCATCGTGGTGGACTGGATTCAATCGATGCGGGGCTCGACAAACCGTATCAGCAGCACACGCATCAGGCAGTTGGTCATGGAGGGCGATATGCAAGCGGCCAAACGGCTGCTAGGCCGGGACTACCAGATCCGCGGCAAGGTGGATAAGGGCAAAAACCGTGGCGGCCGCCTGCTAGGATTTCCCACCGCCAATATCAACCTGCAGGACGAGTTGAGCCCCAGGGAAGGTATCTATGCCGTCGTGGTGGAGCACGGCGACAGAGTCCTAAAGGGTGTCGCCAATATCGGCTACAGCCCCACATTCGACGACCATCAGTTTACCGTCGAGGTCCATATCATCGATTTCGAAGACGATATCTACGGTGACGCCATCCGTATAAACTTCATCAAGCGGCTGCGCGACGAGATCAAGTTTGAGAGCATCCACGCACTGGCCGCCCAGATCCGGTGCGATGTGATCGAAGCCCGCCGCTTATTGGCCGCTATTGCTACATGATGAAAAACCGGCTTGTCATACCCCTGCTAGCGGGAAGCGCTTTATCTGCCGCGGCGCTCTGGCTGGCCTTTTGCAACGTTGCCTTTAACGAGCTGTGGCGCTACCTGGGAACTATCGACTACGGCTGGATTTTGCCTTCGGCCGCCCTGATCCTGCTGGCCTTTTTTCTGCGCGCCCTGCGCTGGCAGATCATCCTGCATCAAAGCGGCGCGATCTCCTACTGGCAGGCTTTTCATCCCCTGATGATCGGCTGCATGATGAACTGCATCCTGCCGGCCAGGGTGGGTGAATTCGCCAGGCCGGTGCTGATAAAAAAACTTTGCGGCATTCCCATGGCCACCGGTGTGTCAACCGTAGTCGCCGAACGGCTTTTTGATCTCTTGATCCTGCTCTTGCTGTTTGCCATCCTCTGTGAAAACATTTCCTACCCCGCAGCCATGTCGCGCTCCTATTTCGGATTCAACCTCAATGGCGAGCTGCTGATTTCTCTGGTCTGGGGCATGGTGAAGCTCAGTGTGGCGCTGCTGATTTTCATCGCCTTGCTAGCGATAAAAATTACCCGCGAGCTGATCAAAAGATGCCTTCAGAAAATTGCCGCAGGCACCCAAAAATTGGGACCAGATATCGAAAGCATTGCTGGAACTATTTGTAACTTTTCTATTAATATTATTCATAATTTTTACCTGGGGCTAACCTTGGCTAAACGCCCCTTGCGACTCTGCGCGGCCATCGGTCTGACCATAATGATCTGGACGATCAGCGCCCTCTCATACTGGGTGTGGGCCCTGGGATGTCCGGGTATCAATCTCTCCATCTTAAAGCTGACCAGTGTGTTGGTGGTGGTCTACTTTTTTATCGCCCTGCCCTCG
>CAZGPF010000120.1:0-5196 GCA_964527275.1 uncultured Desulfosarcinaceae bacterium | reverse complement strand
AATTGTTGCAGTTCGTGCTTTTTTGTGCTTTTTGCCATTACGCTGAGTAGTTACCAATATTTTAACCTTCGGACCCTTCCTAATATTGCGGATTGTCTTCATGAAGGGGGCAAATCATATGGACACACCCTCGGGGGATGCTTAATATAACGTTTGAACGAAAACCTATCTGCTCCCTGTGTGAGGGGGGCTATAATGGCCCTGATATCATAAACCATACACTCAACCGGCAGCGCCATTCGAAGAAAGGAGAAAGCCACCCATGGAGGAACACACGTTCAAGATTCCCAACATCTCATGCGGGCATTGCACATCGGCTATCGAGAGCGAGCTTAGTGCGGTCGATGGGATTGTCTATGTTCAAGGCAATATCGACGCCAAGACGGTCACGGTGCGATGGAGGGCTCCGGTGACCAGAGAGAAGATCAGCGACACCCTCAAAAAGATCAACTACCCTGAGGCATAAGCCAGAGACATACGCCAGAGGCATACACCAGAAACATACACCAGAGGCATACGCCAGAGGCATACTATAGATGGATCATCAGAAATTACGCCTGCCGATTTCCGGTATGACATGCGCCAATTGCGCCATGAATATCGAGCGCGGAATTAAGAAGCTTGAAGGGTTGAGCGCCGCCAATGTCAATTTTGCGTCCGAGACGGCGACTATCGCCTTCGATCCCGGGCGACTTCGGGCCGCTGAGATCGTTGCGCGGATTGAAAAAATCGGCTTCAGTGTCCCCACTCGGAGTGCCGAGTTTGCCATTTCCGGTATGACCTGCGTCAATTGCGCCATGAATATCGAGCGCGCATTGAACCAGAAAGTCAGCGGCGTTACAGATGCGGTTGTCAATTTCGCATCGGAGCGGGCGGTGGTGACCTTTATCCCACAATTGGTGACCAGGGAGGATATTGTGGCCGCCATTGAGAGGGCGGGATTTACTGCCTTTCCGACGGATGGGGATGCGATGGGGCCGGATGTGGAGCAGGCGCGTCGGCGGCGTGAGGTCCGGTCTCAGAAACGAAAATTCCTGGTGGGCCTTTTGGCCGCCGCGCCTCTGTTTGTCCTGAGCATGGCCCGGGATTTCAGTCTTGTTGGCGCGTGGAGTCATGCGCCCTGGGTTAATTGGCTCTTCTGGGCTCTTGCTTCTCCGGTGCAGTTTTACACGGGTTATGACTTCTACGTGGGAGCTTTCAAGAGCCTGCGCAACCGCACGGCCAACATGGATGTGCTGGTGGCCATGGGCTCTTCGGCGGCCTATTTTTACTCCCTGGCCGTCATGCTTGCGGGTCTTGGAGGGCACGTCTATTTCGAGACCTCTGCAGTGATCATCACCTTGATCAAGCTGGGCAAGATGTTGGAGTCGGCCAACAAGGGGCGCACCGGCGAAGCCATTCGCAAACTGATGGATCTGAGCCCCAAGACCGCAACGGTCATCCGTGACGATCAGGAAGCAAAGATCCCGTTGGCCAATGTGCAAAAGGGAGATCGCGTGGTAGTCCGTCCGGGGCAGAGCGTGCCGGTGGACGGGCAGATTTTACACGGCGAGACAGCGGTGGATGAATCGATGCTTACCGGCGAACCCCTGCCGGTGGACAAGGAACCCGGCGATGAGGTGATCGGGGGCACCCTTAATCAGTTCGGCCAGATCCATTTCAAGGCCACCAAGGTGGGGCGGGATACCGCCCTGGCCCAGATTATTCGTCTAGTCCAGGAAGCCCAGGGTAGCAAGGCGCCCATCCAGGCCCTGGCTGACCAGGTGGCGGCCGTGTTCGTGCCGGTGGTTATCGCCATTGCCCTGCTGACATTTGGAATTTGGTGGATGGTGTCGGCAAGCGGTGTCGATGCCCTGATCCGGCTGGTGGCGGTGCTGGTGATTGCCTGTCCGTGTGCCCTGGGTCTGGCAACGCCGACTGCCATCATGGCCGGCACCGGCAAGGGGGCGCACCAGGGGGTCTTGTTCAAGAACAGCCAGGCCCTGCAGACTGCTTCGGGGGTGGACAGCATCGTGATGGACAAGACCGGCACCATCACCCAGGGTCGCCCCAGGGTGACGGATATCATCGTAGCGCCGGGCAGCTCCATGACGCCGGATAGACTTATCCGGGCGGCGGCATCCGTGGAACAGGGCTCCGAGCATCCCCTGGGTAAGGCTATCGTGGCCGCTGCCAGGGAGAAGGGTTTGACCCCCTGGCCCCTGGAAGGATTCAAGGCCCATGGAGGTTCCGGCGTGGAGGCGAGGCACAAGGGGCGCGTCTGGCGCGTGGGCAAGCCAGGCTGGTTCCAAGAGATGGGCAAGATTAGCGCTGGTGGTGGCGAGGCCATCGATCCCCTGCTGATAAGAGGCAGAACCTCCATGGCCGTGTATGCCGATGATCAACCCATGGGGACAATCGCCGTGGCCGACACGCTGAAAGCCGATTCCAGAGAAGCGATTGAAAAATTACTCTCCCGGGGGCTCTCCGTGTTCATGCTCACCGGCGATAATGCTCATACCGCGCGGGCCGTTGCCGACAGCGTGGGGATTGAACAGGTTTTTGCCGAAGTACTTCCCAGGGATAAGGCCGCGAAGGTAGAGGCCTTGCGGGCACGGGGGCGCAATGTGGCCATGGTTGGCGACGGCATAAACGATGCCCCGGCCCTGGCCCAGGCTGATGTCGGCATGGCCATTGGCGGTGGTACGGATGTGGCCATCGAGACCGCTGGCGTGATTCTCTCGGGAGGCAGTCTCAATGGCGTGGTCAGCGCCATCGACATCAGCCGTCGGACCATGCGCACCATCCGCCAGAACCTGTTCTGGGCTTTTGCCTATAATATTGTGCTGATTCCGCTGGCCGCCGGCGTGCTAAATCCGTTTGAAAACCTTCCCCTGATCCTGCGGCAGCTACACCCCATCCTGGCCGCCCTGGCCATGTCGCTGAGCAGTGTGACCGTGGTGACAAACAGCCTGCGTTTGACAAAATCGTAACCTGTCAGAATTATCTTCGATGCGGAACCGGCGGCGTGATCGGCACCCGGTGGCCAAATCCCAGGCGGTTGTTTACATAGTGCATTTGCCGTGGAGTGAAACCATAGAGACGCACTCTGTCGCGCCCAGCTGCAATTTTCTTCCCGCCGCCCGATAGAAAGTCGCGCGTGAAAGGAAATTTAACCAGGTAGCGGGCGGTGGCGTTCAATTGAGCCGGCCGGCGCCTGATCTCGGTGACCTGCCCGGTCATCTGGAGACCTTCGATTGCCTCCCACTGATCGCTATCGGCAAAAATAGACGCGGCCACCTTCCCGCCATCCCTGAGATCCGCGATATGTCTCGATCGGGGGCTGGAGAAGAAGCAAAAATCGGGTCGCATATAAACATAATAGACCGGCGCCGTCCAGGGCCGGTCATTGCGGCAGGTGGCCAAAACCATGGTTTTGCGGGTTTCGATCAGCGTCATGGCCAGGAGTGCATGGTCATCGGCGGGCATGGCATCCTATAGGGCGGCAGGCTTTTGATTGGCGTTCTCCGCAGCCTGCCCCAACTTGAGCCTGGAGAACTCTTCTTCCTCGTGGGGTGGGAGGTCGGCAAGTTGCCGCAGGGCTTCGCGAATTTCCCTGGACCCTTTCTGATAGATTTTCCATACTGCGGTGTGTTGTCGTCGGACTTCGCTCAGCGAGTATCGGCCCTTGGTATTTTGCAGGTGGGCATGGACCAGATCGCGAATGGCATCCCAACTTTCGCGGCGGGTCTGGCTGGTTAAAGCTGTCAGGTGGTCTAGCTGTCTGAGCGTATTTTTATGGAACCGCCTGAAAAAGAAACGCCTCAGGCCCATAGTCCATAGTACCAGACAGAGCAGGGCCGCTGCGCCACCGCACCCGGCCGTTATCAGCAGGTCCATTTCGGCCAGGGGCGGCACGGCAAGTGCCAGGAGAAAAATGGCCGCGCCGGTTAAGAGGCTGATGCCCAGGCCAATGCATAGCAATTTGAAACGCAGCCGGCGGGCACGATGGCGATAGCTGATCAGCGCCTCCAGTAAATGAGACAGCCGCTCACCATGGATTTCCACGAAAGAGGCCAGGTTGTCGAGGCGGTAGCATGGCGCCTGGAGCACGGCATTTTTCAGCTCTTCGCGCTGGTTTTCAAGATAGCGCAGGTAACTGGTCTCTTTTGTATCCCTGCTGGCCAACGCATCCTGGGATGAATATGTCAGGTGGATCAGGGGGATATCCTTGCGGCCGGTGATCTGAGACAGGTTCCAGCACAGTGTTCCATAGACTCTCAGCAGATCGATCATGCTGGCGCACTCGTCGATGCGGTTTAGCACGAACAAGAGACGGTCTTCAAAGGTGCGGTTCGGCAGGGTGTCCCGCAGACTGGTGTGGGCTTCACGAACCGTGCCCGCTTTATGCGGATCAAACAGCACCAGCACCAAGTCTGCAATTTGAGCCAGATCTCCTATAACCTCCTGGTAATTGTAACCACGATCGCGTTCGGTAATGCTGTCCAGCATGCCGGGAGTGTCTATGATGGCAAGGTTCTTGAGGAACGGCGAATTTACTTTTTTGAGTTTGAAGTGTGAAGTGAACCGGGCGCCGTGTTTTTTAAGAGCTTCAAAGGGGTATGCCGGATCGTTGAGCAGGTATTTACCGTCACGCTCGTCGAGGATGCGGATGCCCTCTTCCGGTGAGACGGAGTCGTCAAAGGTGATCACGGTGAATGAATCGTCGGTCGGTGCTTGCCCGGTTTTTTGAATATTGGCACCCAGAAAGTCGTTGATCAGGGTGGACTTGCCAGAGGAGTAGTTTCCGAGGAGCAGGACCTGGGGGCGCCACTTGATGGTGGTCTCCAGGGGGACATCGCTATAGCCATATTGGGTTGCTACCGGCGTCAGATCCTTGGCCACCATCTCCAGCAACTCAGCCCGTAGAGTTTTGATGTAGTTGTCACGGTGCATGTATCACTCCACAGTACAATGCAGTCTAAAAGCGCCTCGGTTGTCGGGTGTCATTAAAAATAGACCAGCAGATGATAATCTTAGGATTTAATAGTTGTCGTCGTATGGTCGCTATCCTTAAGTTTTCGCTGCCACGCCCGCTTTATACAACGCTTTGTCCGCGTGCGCAATGCAGTAACAAAAAAGGGTGTTTTTTACGCCAAAACGATATATGCTTTCGCGTTATATGTAGACGCCAATCGATTTTGGAGAACAAAAAAA
>CAZGPF010000119.1:0-5210 GCA_964527275.1 uncultured Desulfosarcinaceae bacterium | reverse complement strand
CGCTATATGGAAAGGCCTGAAGGGCCGAAGATGAAGTGCTCTGAGTAGTTACGCGACAAGAAGGGTTACAATGACCACAACGCCTGAAAAACATATCGTGACCCCTATGGAGAGATTGGTGGGATTCGGAGTACTGATGGTATTGGTCGCTGTTGCGTTGGGATTATACAGCGTTCAATATCAATTCAACCCAGCTGTGAGTGCCCAGCGGGTGTTATCGGAATCAGCGCCCGCTGCAAAGTCCTTCTCCTTAGCGGATCTGGCACCTACTGAAATTCAACCCTTTTCTCCTCCAGAGCGCTTTGATCCAGAGACGCTGTCCGACAAGATCGACGGTAAGGCGGAGCTCTATTTTAGTGCCGGTTTTCAATCCTTGCAGGCCCAGCGATTTGTCCTGGACGGTGATCCTGGCCTCTGGTTTGAAATGTTGGTATACGATATGGGCTCGGCCCGTAACGCATTTTCCGTGTTCAGCATGCAACGCCGGGGGGAGCTGGAACCCGGCGGCCCCACGTTGTTTGCCTATGCCACGCCCAATGGCAGGTTTTTGACTCACGGGCGCTACTATTTAGAATTGGTGGGTGCCCATACATCCGAAGCCCTTATGGCTGCTGCTGATGCCATGGCAGCGGCTTTTGTTGATCGGATAGGAGCCGATGAAGCCAAGCTGACGGAAATGGCCCTGTTCCCGGAGGACAACCGGGTGTCGGGCAGCCGCTCATTGGTGGCCTCCGATGCTTTTGGTATCACAGGGTTTAACCAGGTATTCACGGCTCAATACCAGCAAAATGGAGCCGAGATCATGGCCTATGTGGCCCGGCGCGAATCAGCGGCTGCGGCACGGTCCACGGCGGAAATCGTGCGGGATTTTTACCTTGAGTTCGGTGGTATTTCCTTGAGCGGGCCAAAAGACGCTGCTGTCATAGATATTCTGGATACCATCGAGGTCGTGCTTCACCAGGGGAGTTACGTGATCGGTGTGCACGAGGCCCCGAACAGCGAAACCGCCCTGGCCCTTGCCGCACGAATCCGAAAACGGTTGCGGGAGATAGGTGATGACGGGTCTTAATCGAAGGGCGTTCATCCGCCGGTCGGTCAAGGCCGGGATGTTTTCGGCGTCTGCGCTTGTTGCGGGATGGTGGCTGCACGATACGAATCCTGCGGCATTGGAGCCGTCCACAGAAGCACTCAGCGGCATCCCTGATTTTTCTAAAAGGTCCCATACGGGTCCGGCCATGGCCATTGGGACAGGAACGGACCGGGGCGACCTGGTGCAACGGACCTTGGGGGCCATGGGAGGGATGACGCGGTTTGTGCGACCCGGTGATCGGGTGGTGATAAAGGTCAACGCGGCATTTGCCTCACCTCCGGCTATTTCGGCTACCTCTCACCCGGACCTGGTGAAAGAGGTGGTGCTTGCCTGCATTGAAGCCGGGGCTTCCGATGTGGTGGTCACCGACAACCCCATAAACGATCCGGCCAGTTGTTTTTGGCTCTCCGGTATCGGGCAAGCCGCCGAAGCTGCCGGTGGCCGGATTGTGTTGCCGAAAGCAGATCGTTTTACCAGGGTCTCATTGGCCGGAGCCCGATTGATCAGGGAATGGCCGGTTATGGTTGGACCGCTGGCCGAAGCCAATTGTCTCATCGGTCTGGCACCCCTCAAGGATCATCATCGCAGCGGCGCTTCAATGACCATTAAAAACTGGTATGGTTTGCTGGGCGGCCGCCGCAATGTTTTTCATCAGGACATTCACACCATCATCGCAGAACTTGCAGCCCTGGTACGCCCCACCCTGGTGATTTTAGATGCCGTCACGGCCATGATGCATAATGGTCCCACGGGCGGGTCTATATCGGATCTGGCCGACACAAACACTCTCGTGGCAGGCATCGATCCAGTAGCTGTGGACGCTGTCGGTGCCCGGATTTTAGGGCGGCGACTGGATCAGCTGCCCCACCTTCAGCAGGCGGCGCATGCCGGCTTGGGTATTCTCGATTATCGAACCCTCAACCCCGTGGATGTTCCATGAGACTTGTCACTGTAAGACGAATATGCCAGGCATTTTTTCTGTTGTTGTTGATAGGCAGTTGCCTGGTCACCACCGTCGGTGACCGGTGGTACGAACTGCGTGGGTGGCCGGTTAGCTGGCTACTGGAGTTAGATCCCCTGGTGGGGCTGGCCACAGTGTTGACCACTGGGTATCTTTACAAGGGGTTGCTCTGGGGTGCGGTTACCCTGGCTGCAACCGCCCTGGTTGGCCGTTTTTTCTGTGGCTGGCTCTGCCCCTTGGGGACCCTTCAGCAGATGGTCGGTGCCTGGGCAGATAAACGGCGCAAGCCGAGAGCGCGGGCAACTGGACGGCAGCCACATCCCGGACAGCGAATCAAATACCTGCTGCTTATCGGATTGTTAACCATGGCTGCCGTCGAGCTGGCCCGGCCGCTTGTGGCCATTGTGTCCATCGGTGGTTGGATACCGCCCAGTGCGGCTATATTGGCAGGCCTGGTCCTAATCAGGTTGAAGCGGTTGCGGTGGGTAGATCGTTTTTGGAGCGTGTCTATTGGATGGACAATGGCCGTTGTCGGGTGCACTGGTCTGGTTTTAGGCGTGATATTTCCGGGACATCGTCTATTAACAGCAGGGTTGCAGACCGGACTTTTAGATCCCATTCCTCTGGTGTACCGATCCGTTTCGCTGGTGGTATTGCCGCTGCTCTCTCCCGGGTCTGGAACCATTATCGCTGCCGGCGGATTACTTACAGGCGGTGTGTTTGTTCTTGTCCTGTCACTCTCGGCATGGCGTCCTCGGTTTTACTGCCGCTATGTCTGTCCGCTGGGAGCTTTATTGGGGATTACCGCAAGATGGTCTTTGTGGCGCATGGGAAGACGGGACACGAATGTTGATGCCTGCACCGGCTGCGGGCGATGCGATCATCATTGTGAAGGCGCCTGTGCGCCGGCTGAACAGATCCGGTGGGCGGAATGCGTACTCTGTTACAACTGCGTGGGAGACTGCCCGGAGCGGATTTTGGGGTATGCGACCCCACCTTCGACTACAGGAGAAATCAGCGGTCCGGATTTAAACCGCCGGGCCGTGATTGCCGCCGGAGCTTCCGGCGCGATTCTCCTGCCCCTGGCCCGTTTGGGAGATCCTTTGGGGGTGGGATGGCGACCCGACCTGGTGCGACCGCCCGGGGCTTTAACCGAGTCCCAATTTTTGAACCGCTGCATAAAGTGCGGGCAATGCATGCGGGTCTGCCCGACTCATGTGATCCAGGCGTCTATAATGCAAGCGGGTCTGGAAGGTCTCTGGACTCCTCATCTTGATTTTCGCTTGGGTACCAGCGGCTGCCAGCACAACTGTATCGCCTGCGGTCATGTCTGCCCCACGGCCGCCATCCGTCCTCTTGAATTGGATGAACGGATGGGTCGGGGTCGTTTTTCCGATGCAGGTCCGATCCGAATCGGGACAGCCTTCATGGATCGGGGACGCTGTCTGCCCTGGGCCATGGGAATCCCCTGTATTGTCTGCCAGGAGAACTGCCCGGTCAGCCCCAAAGCCATAACCACCCGAACCGTATTGGAGCCGGTGGCCGGCATGGATCAGTTGATAGTGCAGCGTGTGAAATCCCGCGCCATTGATTTAAAGCTCCCGCCGACCCGTAGACCCTTATCCGGCGGCGACTATTTTCTGGTCGGACCGGCAGGTTCGAAAAATGCATTAAGGATCGTCGGTTATCAATCTGGACAGATTGAACTGGAAGGTGATCCAGCTACGGCTGCATTGCGGCGGGAGGCCACTGCTGCCGTCCATGTCCGGCTGCAACAGCCTTTTGTGGACCCGCGCCGATGTATCGGCTGCGGTGTCTGCCAGCACGAATGCCCGGTGCGCGGCCGCGCTGCAATTCGTGTGACCTCCGAAAACGAAACACGAAGCCGGGCTCATGCCTTACTCGCCGGTACCGGCATCCCACAAACAAAGGAGTAGCGTTATGCATAGAGTGAAATCAGGCATCAAGCGTCGCAAATTTCTGAAAATTATTGGGGCCGCCGGTGCCGGCAGTCTAGCAGGTTCTGTCATCAGACCGTCAGTTGCCGAAGCCGCCGCAACTAAGGTTAGCACGCGTTCTTTTGGCCGTACCGGCGTTCAAGTGCCGATACTGTCGTTGGGCACCATGTTTGATACCGGCGCCAATCAGCTATTGCTCCGTCAGGCAGTGAAGTGGGGGGTGACCTATTGGGATAGCGCCCAGTATTACAACCGGTGGGGAAGTGAGATGGGAATCGGCAAATATCTGGCCAAATATCCGCAAGACCGAGAAAAAATCTTTCTGGTGACCAAGTCGCAAGAACGAAATGCAAAAGGCTTAAGCGCCGAACTCAATGACTCTCTGAACAACCTTAAAACAGATTATATTGACCTCTATCTTGTACATGCCGTGTCTGATGCCAAGGCGGCCCTGACTCCAGAGATCAAAGCCTGGAGCGAAAAAATGAAATCCAAGGGAAAGTTCCGTCTGTTTGGGTTTAGTACCCACTCCAATATGGCCGAAAATCTATCCCGCGCCGCAACCCTGGGTTGGATCGATGGGATCATGAGCACCTACAACTATAGAGTAATGACCACGGATGAGATGAAGCGGGCCATCGACGCCTGCCACAAAGCCGGCATCGGGCTGACCGCAATGAAAACACAGGCCTCCTCAATGTGGTACCGTGTGGGATTTGAAAGTACCGCAAGCAAGGCTCTGACAGAGCGATTTTTAGACAAGGGGATGACAAAGGAACAGGCGAAATTATTGGCTGTCTGGACCGACGAGCGGATCGCCTCTGTCTGTTCCCAGATGAACACGATGACCATCCTCAAAGCCAATACCGAAGCCGCAAAGAAACAGGAGCGCCTGACTCTTTCAGATCGCCGCTATTTCGAATCCGAGGCTCAAGCCACGGCCGCCAACTATTGTGCGGGCTGCACAGCCACCTGCCAGTCCATTCTTGCTGAAGATGTTCCGGTGGGGAAAATAATGCGCTGCCTCATGTATTCACGCAGCTATGGTGATCATTTTCGGGCGCAGGTGGAATTTCGTGAAATTCCAGGTCCTGTACGTGGACGTTTGGCGAGTTTGGATTATGCGGAAGCCGAGCGTAAGTGCCCCCAGAACATGCCTATCGGACGGCTCATGGCCGAAGCGGTGGAAGAACTATCCTGA
>CAZGPF010000118.1:0-5241 GCA_964527275.1 uncultured Desulfosarcinaceae bacterium | reverse complement strand
AGCAGTTACAGTTCGTGCTTTTTTGTGCTTTTTGCCATTACGCTGAGTAGTTACTCCGTTTTTTTTATCTTGAATGCTTCACGATCATCAGATGACTTTTCTCTGCTTGACATTGTTAGATTGGTCGGTATAATGATTTTTGTGTTTTATGTATGTATTCTTCCATGTAGGCAGTAATTAACAGTCTTTGGCAATGAAGTTCAAAATGCTCTGGAAAACGGCGTGATCGGTCAGACGATTTACAACTTTTCTACCAAGGGTAGTGTCTGAGCTATTAACTGACCAATTATTGACGCCGTGGATATTTTTTCGTACCCGTTCAGGGGGTTGATTTAAACAGCAATTGATCTTTCACGGTCGAGTCAACTGGCATCCGTGATGTAATGATACAGGGAGGTGAAGATGAAGATGGCAAATCCTCTTACGGCGATTGCCGTAGCATTAATTATGGTACTGGCTGGTGGTAATGCCATTGCAGAAGAGCAGATCAAAATAGGCGGTCTTTTCGATCTCTCTGGACCGGCATCCTTTTTTGGCAAACCCAGCAGGCTGGTTGCCACCATGGCGGTTGATCATATCAACAAGGAGGGCGGAATCAACGGAAAGCCTGTTACGCTGTTAATCGCCGACACCAAAGGCAGACCGTCCAGAGCCGCCCAAATCGCCAGGGCATTCATCAGCAAAGAAAAGGTGATCGCCCTTATCGGGCCCACCCGTACCAGCTCTGGCTTAGCGATCAAGCAGATCGTTCGGGAAGCCAGGGTGCCGACATATATGACCGTTGACGGCGATCCTGTCATCTCGGACGACCCCAGGATGGACTACTCTAATTGGGTTTTTAAAGCGCCCCCTCCCGCGTCGGTGGCCATCAGGCGGATCTACTTGTACATGAACAAAAAGGGCTTTACCAGGATCGCCATAATGACCGCAGCCAATGGATACGGCAAGCACGGCGCTCGCTGGCTAAAAAAGCTGGCGCCCGACTACGATCTGAAAATCGTGGCTGCCGAAACTTTCAGCCACGAGGCTACCAACCTGGTTCCCCAATTGACCAGGGCCAAAAATGCCCGCCCTGACGCTCTGGTGGTCTGGACCATGAGCCGGGCCGGATTGACGGTCATCGCGGACAAGGCCCGGATGGGCATTGATCTGCCCCTGTTCCAGTGTCAGGACCTTACCGACCCTAGATATATCAGACTGGCCGGCAGGGCGGCCGAAGGCGACCGTTTGCCGGCCACCAAACTGATGGTAGCTGATGAGCTGTCTGACACTGATCCCCAGAAGGCCTTGATTCGTGAGTTCATCAACCTCTATCGCCGCTATGGCTACGACAAACGATTTCCCATCAACACCCATACCGCGTATGCCTGGGATGCCGTCATGATATTGGCCAATGCCCTCAGTAAAAGCGGCACCAAGACCGTGGACCTGCGTACGGCCCTGGAGAAGACCAGGGGCTTTGTGGGCATATCCGGGATCTACAATCTCTCTTCACGGGATCACAACGGTCTGGATGTAGGCTCCATGGTTATGGTGCAGGTCAAAAATGGTAAATTTGCAATCGCCAAATAGGGTCAGTTAGCTGTCCCGATCAGCGCAAGCCTGAAAATCCACAGAAACAAGCAGCTAATCCAGATGGCCACCACCATCAGTTGGCAGGCCATCTGGATATGATCTCCTCGCACGGGGCCAAATGCGGTTCCGATGTACGGTTTTTCCACCACCGCGCCATGGTAGACGTCGGGTCCGTTGAGCTTTACCGCCAGGGCACCGGCAAAGGCCGCTTCCGGGTATCCGGCATTGGGGCTGCTGTGTCTCTGTCCCTGGCCTAGGGCTGTGGTCAGTACACGACGGCCGCCGCCGAATAGCAGTTGCGCCGCCAGGGCGATGAAGGGTACGCTGAGGCGTGCCGGAACGAAATTGGCAATATCGTCGATGTGCGCGGCTGCGCAACCGAAGCGCAGGTAGCGCCGGTTCTTGTACCCTACCATGGAGTCGAGGGTATTGACCATTTTATAGGCCATGGCCAGGGGGGCGCCACCCAGTATAGCGAAAAAAAGCGGGGCCAATACGCCATCGACAAAATTTTCCGCTACCGTCTCGACCGTGGCACGGGCGATATCGTCCGCCTGGTAGCCTGATACGTCGCGCCCCACGATCATGGCCACCTTGGACCGGGCCGCGTCGATCCGGCCGGCGCTCAAGAGGCCCGAGATCTCCATGGCCGCTTGTACCAGGGAGCGGGCCGACAGGCAGTAGAAGATTAATATCATCTCCGTCAGACTCCCGGCCAAGGGGTGGAGAGCATAGAGGCCACGCGTGGCCAAGATGGTCGATCCCCAGGCCACGGTAATCAGGAAAATTGCAAACAGGATACCGGAGCTCAGTTCAGGCCGGCACAGCTTTCTGAATATTGGTTCACAGATCTCTATGGCCCGGCCCATCCAGCGAATGGGATGGGGCAGATTCCGCGGATCACCTACCAGGGCATCCAGGGCCAGGGCAGCCGGTACCACCCACCACGACGCGGCTTGTATTCCAGGCAAGGCGCTCATCGCCCAATCAATCCCCTTTCAATTCCTCTATGGCGCTGGCAATTCGATCTGCCGCGATTTGATTCAAGGCCGCTCTCTTCAGGGACACACGCACGAACCAGGGCGACAGGCCGTAAAAATTGCCGCAACCACGAATCAGAAGCCGCTCCCGGGACAGGGTTTTGCAAAGGGCTTGGGCGCTAATATGGCGCGGCAGTCGGATCAGCAGGTAGGAGGTCTTGCTGGGATAGATGGTCAGGGCCTCAACTGCCTGGAGCCGCTGCCTGAAAAGCCCGCGCTCCCGGACCAGAAATTGGGCGGTGCGCGCCACAAAGTCGGCCACGTCTTCCTTGTGCCGGCCCAGAAAATCAATGGCCGCCTGGGCCAGGCTGTTGACGCTCCATGGCTGGGCATAGTGTCGAAACCTGGAGACCGTTTTTCCCCTGGCGATCAGGAAGCCGGCCCGCAACCCGGGCATACCGAATATTTTGGAGGCCGACCAGAGCACGATCACATTTTCCAGGCCGTAAGCGGCCATGCTCCGCGACTGTTTAGCAGACGCGAACAACAGGTAGGATTCGTCGATGATAAAGCGGGTGCGGGGTTGATTTTGGCACACGTCGCGGAGCTGTTCGACAGGTATCAACCCGCCGGTGGGGTTGTTTGGGTTGCAAATAAAGACCAGGTCGAAGCCCTCTACGGCCCGGTCGAGCCGATCAAGGTCGGCCGCGAAGCGGTCTTGCGGCTTTAGCAGCCAGTAGTGGGGCTCGATGCCATGCATGCGGCAGGCATCGGCATAATCGGCATAGGTAGGGCCTATGATGAGCACTTGCCGGGCATCGAGGGCCGGGCAGGCTGTGTAGATAAACTGGGTGGTGCCGTTGCCGGCCAGCACGCGGCGCGGGTTCAGGTCCAGCAGCACGGCCATCCGCCTGATCATGGCCCGGCAGTCTACTTCAGGCAGTCGCCCGGCGTGATCGAGGTGTCGCTCAAGATGCGCCAACATGCCGGGCACCATCCCCAGGGGGTTGATATTGCTACTCATATCGATGATTTCAGCGGGCCGGCAGCCCAGGCGGTCGGCCAGTGCATGGATATTGCCGCCATGGCCTTGGATCATGAGACGCCTCTCCGGCGGCGGTCCGTGACCAGGGCCATGATGCGTGGGATGTCCAGGTGCCGCCGGGCATGCTCGGCCAACAGTTCATAGGCCCGATCCCTGGCCTCCGGCCCGTGTAGCCGGGACGGCTCTATGGCGGGCAAACCAATTTGGGTAAGCCAGCAGCGGGTCACTTCCGGGGCGTCGAACAGACCGTGCAGGTAAGTGCCAATGACGCGACCGTTGCGGCTGACGGCTCCGTCGCTGTCGTCGCAGGCTTGCTGGTTGCGGCTTTGAATGCTCACCAGGGCCCTCTTCTCCGGGCCATGGGTCCGGCCCATGTGGATTTCGTACCCCCGGCCCTGGATGCCGTTCCAGGTAAATTGCGTGCGCGTTGTGGTTTTGGGTGCCTGCATCTCAGTTTCCACGGGTAGCAAGTCGAGTCCGGTGGTCTTGCCGGGCGGTCCTTCAACACCCTTGGGATCGCGCACCTCGCGGCCCAACATCTGATATCCGCCACAGATCCCCAGGATATGGCCCCCATGGTCGGCGTAGCGTCGCAGGGCATCTGTCCAACCGCTTGCGTGCAGCCAGGCAAGGTCGCTACGGGTACTCTTGGTGCCGGGCAGTATCACGGCCTGAAATCCTTCCAGGGATTGGGGCTGCTTTAAATAGGCCATATCGAGGCCTTCCAGGTTTCCCAGGGGATCGAAATCGGTAAAATTGGAAATATGCGGCAGCTTGATCACCGCCACGGCCGGACCCCCGGCACGGTGGGCGGCAAAGGGCCGGGCCTTTTCGATGACTACCGCGTCCTCGGCCTCGATATTAAAACCCTCGAACCAAGGCAGGACGCCCAGGACCGGTTTGCCCGTCCGGTTTTCGATCCAGGCCACGCCATCCTGGAACAGGTCGATATCTCCGCGAAAGCGGTTGATCACAAATCCTTTGATGCGCGCCTGCTGTGAAGGTTGAAGGCAGGCCAGAGTGCCCACGATTTGAGCAAACACTCCACCACGGTCGATGTCGGCCACCAGGATTACCGGAGCTTGCACATGGGCCGCCATACGCAGGTTGACGATGTCCCGGTCCATCAGGTTGACTTCGGCGCAGGAACCGGCGCCCTCCAAGACCACGATGTCACGATTGCGGCGCAACCGCGCGATGGCCGCGCAACACTCGGAGAAGAGGAACTCCTTATAAGTATAAAACTCTATTGATGAAGTGTCGCGCCATGCCTTGCCGTTGAGCACCACCTGAGAGCCGATATCGCTGGAAGGCTTGAGCAGCACGGGATTCATGTCCACATGGGGTGCCACTCGGGCCGCTTCCGCCTGCACGATCTGAGCCCGGCCCATCTCCAGGCCTTCGGGGGTCACACCGGAGTTGTTGGACATGTTCTGGGCTTTGAAGGGGGCCACGGCCATGCCATGGTCGGCAAACACCCGGCACAGGGCCGTGGCGATAACACTCTTGCCCACTTCAGACCCGCTCCCCAACACCGCAAGGCAAGCCGCTGGTTCAGGCATGGATGATAGCTCTCTTACGATTGATTCACTTCTCAATGCCATCACGCGCCCGCACGCCTTTATCATAATAGTGCTTCAG
>CAZGPF010000117.1:0-5248 GCA_964527275.1 uncultured Desulfosarcinaceae bacterium | reverse complement strand
GCGGATGTACTTTGGTACCTCAAAGGCCCGGCAACGCAGCAGATTCGGTGCCCTGCAAACGCTTACGATTGATTATGTTCGAGACGCTTCGTAACCCAACTAAAACAAATTGAGTTTACTGGCACTATTTTGCGGGATGGTCTTTTTGGCCAATAACCTTTAAAGACCAGCGCCGGTCAAGTAAATCATGGGAGAATCTCTATGATCCATGTCGAGAACCTAACCAAGTACTACGATGACTTTTGCGCGGTGGATCAGATCAGCCTCGATATCGAAAAGGGCGAGATCATCGGTCTGCTGGGACCCAACGGTGCCGGCAAAACCACTACTCTGCGCATGCTCACCGGGTACTTTGCCCCCACAGCCGGAGATATCAAGGTCAAGTCCTATTCGGTGCACACAGATCCTTTGGCAATCAAACAGCTCATCGGTTATCTGCCGGAGTCGGCCCCCCTGTACAAGGGGATGCTGGTCTACGACTACCTGGAGCATGTGGCCAGGATTCGTGGCCTGGAGGGCGATGCCAAGCAGCGGCGTCTCAATGAACTGGCCGACATGTGCAGCCTGCGCGGCATCATGCATATGACCATCGAAACCCTCTCCAAGGGCCTCAAACAGCGCGTGGGCCTGGCCCATGCCATGATGAGCGATCCGGAGATCCTGGTGCTCGACGAGCCCACCTCGGGCCTGGACCCCAACCAGATCGTGGAGATTCGCGAGATCATTCGCAAAATCGGTAAGCAGAAGACCGTCATTCTCTCTACCCATATTCTCACCGAGGCCGAGGCCACCTGCGACCGCATAGTGATTATCAACAAAGGCAAGATCATCGCCGACGGCAGCACCCAGGAGATCAAGAGCAGCAACGGCCACTGCGACCAGATCCAGATCGCCTTGATCGATGCCGAGCGTGAGGAGGTCATCAGCCGGCTGCAAGCGGTGGCCGGCGTGGAGAGGATCGAAGCCGCGCCGGGCGACGACCCGGTCTTGACCCGCGTGTGCGTGCATTGCGAAATGGGCGGCGATCCGAGGGCTGACCTCTACCGGGAGATCAAGACCACCGATTGGGTGCTGGTGGAGTTCCATCAGGAGGCCAAGACCCTTGAAACCATATTCCGCGAGCTGACCAGGGAGAATTGATATGCGCCAAGCGTTGCTCATATTTAACAAGGAGTTCAAAGACTATTTCATATCGCCCATCGCCTATATCGTGATCGCCATCTTCCTCATGGTGTCCGGCTGGCTCTTCTTCTCGACCTTCTTCATAAATGGTCAGGTGGAGTTGAGGCACTTCTTCAGCCTGCTGCCATTTACCTTCGCCTTGATAGTGCCGGTGATCACCATGCGCCTCTTTTCCGAGGAGTTGAACGTCGGCTCCTACGAGATTCTGCTGACCATGCCGGTGACTTTTTTCGACATCATCCTGGGCAAGTTCCTGGCGGGCACGGCGCTGGTAGCCGCCATCCTGGCGCCAACCCTCTCCTACCCCATCTTCATCAGTTTCCTGGGGGAGCTGGACTGGGGGGTGGTGGCCGGCTCTTATATCGGTGCCCTGCTCATGGGGGCGGCCTATGTCGCCATCGGCCTTTTCGCCTCTTCCCTGACCCGCAACCAGATCATCGCCTGTATCGTGGGCATGGTCGTCTGCGCCGTGCTGGCCATCATCGACAAGATGCTCTTTTTCGTGCCCCGGTCGATCCTTCCAATAGCGGCCTACCTCAGCGCCGCCATACATTTCGAGAATGTGGCCAAGGGCATCGTCGATTCGCGCGACATACTCTATTTCTTCAGCATAATGTTCCTGGGCCTGTACGCCACGCACCTGGTCATGCAGGAAAAAAAGTAGAGAGGACCCGAGATGAACTTAACCCGCCATCGCTATTCCAAATATGTCAAACTGCTCCTGTATGTGCTGGTCATCGTGCTGGTCAACGTGGCCGGGCTGACACTCTTTTTCAGGGCCGACCTGACCCGCGACAAGGTCTACTCCCTGTCGCAAGTCAGTAAAGAAGTTGTCGCCACGCTCTCCGAACCGCTGACCATCAAGGTCTTCTTCACCAAGGACCTGCCGGCGCCTCACAACCAGACCGAGCGCTACCTGCGGGACCTGCTCAAGGAGTATGCCCTGGAGGGCAATAAGTTCTTCAACTACCGTTTTCACAACGTGAGCGCCGAAGCCGAGGGCCTCGGCGGCGGCGATAGCGGCGGCAACCGGGTGATGGCCCGCGACTACGGCATCAACCCGGTGCAGATCCAGATCGTCGAAGAGGACGAGGTCAAGTTCAAACAGGCTTTCATGGGGCTGGTGCTGATCCACGGTGACATCATCGAACGCATCCCCACCATCGCCTCTGTCGAAGGGCTGGAGTACAAGCTGACCACGGCGATTCAGAAACTCAACCACAAGGTCAGCGCCCTGCTCAACCTGGACGAGAAGATCGAGGTGCGGCTGGTACTCTCCTCTTCGATCCACCGCGTGGCGCCCTACATGGATCTCGAACAGCTTAAAGACTATCCCGACGAGATCAAAAAGATCGTGGCTGAACTCAACCCCAAAACTTACAACCAGTTGACCTTCGCCCACATCGACCCCGGCGCCGATGCCGACACCGACCAGGCCGGCGACGGTCAGCAGGTGATGGAACTTGCATGGCCGGCCATCGCCGAAGCCGGTATCACCCCGGGCCGAGGGCGCATCGGGCTGATCCTGCGATATAAGGAGCAGGCGCGCGTGATCCCCCTTTTGCAGGTGCTGCGCCTGCCTATCTTCGGCACCCAATACCAGTTGGCCAGCATGGAGCAGGTGGAAGATGAGATCAATGCCAACCTGGAACGTCTGATCAACATCAACCAGGACCTTGGCTACCTGGGCGATCACGGCACCCTGCAAGTCGTCTCCCTGGGTTCTCGCAGCCAGCAGACCCTGCGGCGCTTCAGCACCCTGATCAACCCCACCTACAATCTTAAAACGATCCGTCTGAAGGATGAAAATATTCCCGAGGGCCTCAAATGTCTGATCATCGCACGGCCCACGGAAAAGCTCTCTGACTATGCTCTCTACCAGATCGATCAGGCCCTGATGCGCGGCACCAACCTGGCCATCTATAGCGACGCCTTTCACGAGTCCCGGCCGGCTGGCCAGCAGTCGCCGATGGCCGGCCAGATGCCCAATTATGTCCCCATGGATACCGGCCTGGAGAAGCTGTTGAACCACTATGGCGTGCGCATTAAAAAGTCCCTGGTGCTCGACAGGAACAGCTATCGCCAGCGGAGGTCGGCCCGCGAGGGGGGCGGCGAAATGCCGATCTACTATGCGCCCATCATCCAGAACGAGTTCATCAATAAGAAGCTCGATTATATCAAAAACATCAAAGGGCTGATCACGCTGATGATATCTCCCCTGGAGCTGGATGCAGAGCGCATCGAGGCCCAGGGTCTTACCGCCCACCGGCTTTTGTCCTCTTCCGAAAAATCGTGGGAGATGCGCGACCGCATCATCTTGAATCCCGCCTTTGTGCAGCCGCCGGACTCGGATGAGGAGATGAGCAGCTTTCCTTTGGCCTATCTTTTAGAGGGTTCTTTTAGCAGTTATTTCAAGGGTAAGCCGATGCCGGAAAAACCGCAGCCGCCAGATCCGCAAGGCGAGGATGTGGAAAAAATGGCAGGCCCAGGCGCTCAACCGAAAGCGGATCTTTCTCAAATCACCGGCAGCGGTGCCTATCGCGAAGAGAGCCTGCCGGCCAAGATTTTCGTCATGGCCTCGTCAGCACTGCTTTCGGATCAGTTGCTGGACGACCGCGGCGAAAGCACCAACTCCATGTTCGTGATTAACATGCTTGATGCGCTCAATGGCCGCCAGGAGATTGCCACTATGCGCGCCAAGGTGCAGCGGTTCAATCCGCTGAGAGAGACCGGGGCCGCCGTCAAGACCGTGATCAAGGCGTTTAATATCGTGGGCCTGCCGATCGTGGTGGTGCTTGCCGGGCTGATCACCTGGATGCGGCGGCATGCCCGCCGCAAGAGGATTCAACTGCAATTTCAAAAATAGCGCCGACCGCCGCCGCCTGATGCCGGGCCTGCGGTCGCGCTTCGCCCGGCCAGTTGCCCCCTCAACGCGGAGAGAGAAACAAAAGTCAATTTCGAGGAACCCATGAAATTTAAAAAAGAGTACCTGATACTGGTTCTGGTGATTGTCGCCTTGTCCCTCTATTTGGTGATGCGGTCCAAGGATCAGGCCCACTTCGAGCTGCCGGAGCTGGCTGCCGTGGAGAGCAAGACCATCAACCGCCTGGTGATCACCAGGGCCGGCAAGGCTATTGAATTGAATAAAAAAGACGCCCGTTGGTATATCACACCCGGCGACTACCCGGCCGATGACATCAAGGTGAACAACATGCTCAAGGCGGCCGCCGACCTGACGGTCAGCGCCTTAGTTTCCGAGTCGCAAAACTACCAGCGCTACGATCTGGACGATGATCAGAAGATCAGCCTCCAGGCCCTGGCGGGCAATGATCTGTTACGCGGCATCGATATCGGTCGGGTTGCGCCGACATTCCAGCACACCTTTGTCAGGCTGGATGGTGACACCAGGGTCTATCACGCCAGGGGCAATATCAACCGCACCTTCGACCAGACAGGTGCCGAACTGCGCGACAAAGACGTTCTCAACTTCGAAAGCGACGCTATCACCTCCCTGACAATCCAAAAGGGAGCCCGCTCCCTTGCACTGGAGAAAAAGGAGACGCCCGCCCAGGAGGAAAAAGGAGAAGTCGAACAGCCGCCTAAAATCGAGTGGCTGGCCGCCGATGGTCAGGCGGCGGATGTCGATAGCGTTCAAAAACTGCTCGACGGTTTTAGCACTGTAAAGTGCGATGGTTATCTGCCGGATGATGCCACAACGAAACTGAACGCGGCCCTCTGGACCGTCAACTTCACAGCCGGCGACAAGACCCACAGCTTGTCTCTCTTTGCCGCCCCGGACGCGGAAGCCGACCAATATCCGGCCACCTCCGCAGATAGCGATTATGCCTTCCTGCTCAACATGAGCCGTGTGGAGACCTTTGAAAAGCAAATCGACGCGTTGCTTGGAAAATAAGGATCTTACAAATTGGGTGCACCGCATGGCGTCGGATTGCGGTTCGTCTGCAAGGTGCCGCTGCTGGCGCATATCAAGCCGGCGCAATTTTATCGCGATGTAACTACTCAGAGCACTTCATCTTCGGCCCTTCAGGCCTTTCCATATAGCGTT
>CAZGPF010000116.1:0-5252 GCA_964527275.1 uncultured Desulfosarcinaceae bacterium | reverse complement strand
TTACCCTCGACTTACAATTTGTGCCCCACCTGATATTGGTATTCCAAGTTGCCTCGCTGTCTTCGCTAATGAAACACCATAATTTATAGACTGGTGATCCCAGGGGGATTCGAACCCCCGTTACCGGCGTGAGAGGCCGGCGTCCTAGACCCCTAGACGATGGGACCACGTCAGATTGTGTGCCGTCGAATATAGAATCGGGTCGGGTTTGTCAATCTTAAACCCATTGCGGCAACATAAACGATGTTGAATTGGACTTTAAGCGGATGTCGGTTTTTTGGATTTGGCGATGCTTTTGCCGTGGCCGAAGATCAGGTAGGCCAGTACGCCGATGAAGGGTGCCAGGGCGGCGAAGATGATCCAGCCGGCTTTTTTTTCTATGGTGCCGAAGTCTTTGCGCGCGATGTCGATGATTGCCCAGCAGGTGATGAGCCAAAACAGCAATCCGCCCAGGATGATGAGTTGGGTTGAACTCATGGTTGTTCAGTCTTTCAATAGTCCGGCGATCTTGAGAACGGAGTTCACGTAGTATTTGCTGTGGTTGTAGTGGTAGATGACCTTGTAGGCCTTCTTGCGGCTGATGCCCCGTTTCCAGCCGAAGTGCTTGAGGTAGGAGGCGATGCTGAAGATGGCATCGGTATGCTCGAACAGGTCGATGCGGCCGTCGCCGTTGCCGTCCCTGCCGTAGGCCAGGATGCTGCTGGGCATGAACTGGGCGATGCCCAGGGCACCGGCATAGGAGCCTTTGATGCTGACGGTATCCACCTTGTGTCGCTCGGTGTAGGTGAGAAACGCCTTGAGCTCCTTGTAGGCCCATTGGGCTTTGCGGTCGGCTTTCTGGTCGTAGCTGTTGCGTTCGATGCGACGTTTCTTGGGCAACTGGGTCCAGAGATATTCTCGGGGTTCCGATTCGGTGAGGGCGGCCATCGTGGAGAGGGTGTTGATGATGGAGCGTTTGCCCAAATATCTGCCGAATTTGGTCTCCACCAGGATGATGGCCGTAATGATATCGGGATCTACGCCGAGCAAGGCATCGGCCCTGTGCAGAGCCCCGGCATGGAGTTTTTTGTAGGCCTTGCCCTGCTTGATCCAGGAGCGTTTGGCCATCTTCTTGTAGTTCAGGGTGGCTTCGCTGTGTAGAAAATAGAGCGACACCCCCCGGGATTCGAAAAATACCTGCTGATCAGCATAGAGCCTTTTAATGCGTATCGATTTGAAGCCGTCGTCGATAAGGCGATGCTGCAACTTATCGAAGAAGGTCGCGGTCTTTTCCGCTGCTGTAACCGGGAGGCACAAAAGTCCCAGCGCAATTAAAATCGCCGCGCCGAGTTGCCGGAGGGTGTTGATATATAATTTCATTTAGTCACGCTGCCTATGATTTCGGGGGCCGGCCGGTTGCTTGCTAGGCAAACCATGACATGCTATGGTGCCGGCTGTCAATTGGTAATACCTTGAATTTTAAACGAGAACGGAAAAGAAGCGCCATGGCTCCCCAATCCGGCAAAACCCTTTTCAATTGCCAGGGGTGCGGCTATCAATCTCCCAAATGGATGGGCCGTTGTCCCGAATGCGGCCGTTGGGACAGCTTTACCGAAGAGGTGGTGGCCGCGACCAGAAAGGCTGGTCCCATGCGTGGCATCAGCCATCGGAGGTCATCGCCGGTGCCCATCGACAGCGTTGACCTGGTGGATCAGGAGCGCATACTGACCTGCATCGATGAACTCGACCGCGTGCTGGGCGGCGGCCTGGTTGCCGGCAGCCTGGTGCTCATCGGCGGCGATCCAGGGATCGGCAAGTCCACTCTCATGCTTCAGGCCCTGCACGGCCTGGCCTCCGCTGATCATAAGGTGCTGTATGTTTCCGGCGAGGAGTCGGTCCGTCAATTGCGGCTGCGCAGCCGGCGTTTGGCGGCCGATGCGGGCAACTTGCTGGTGGTGTCGGAGATCGACCTGGATCTGATTCTGGCCATGGTTAAAAAGCATGCGCCAGACGTGCTGGTCATCGACTCCATCCAGACTATGTACAGCAGCGAGCTGACTTCGGCACCGGGCAGCGTGAGCCAGGTGCGCGAATCGGCCATGCGGCTGATGCTCAATGCCAAGAAGAGCGATATTCCCACCCTGCTGGTGGGTCACGTGACCAAGGATGGTGCCATCGCGGGACCCAAGCTTTTGGAGCACATGGTGGACACAGTGCTCTACTTCGAGGGTGACCGCAACCATGTGTTCCGCATACTGCGCACTGTGAAAAACCGTTTCGGCTCCACCAACGAAATCGGGGTGTTTGAGATGCAGACCAGTGGGTTGATCCAGGTGCCCAATCCTTCGGCGGTTTTCCTGTGCGAACGGCCTGACAACGCCCCGGGTTCGGTGGTCACGGCCAGCGTGGAGGGTACGCGGCCCATCCTGGTGGAGCTCCAGGCCCTGGTTTCCAGTACCCAGTTGGGCACGCCCCGGCGCACCGTGTTGGGGCTCGACTCCCACCGGGTCGCCTTGTTAGTGGCGGTGATGGAGAAGAAGGTGGGCCTGCATCTGCACGGCCACGACATCTTCATGAACGTGGCCGGCGGGGTCAAGATCGACGAGCCGGCGGTGGACCTGGGTGTATTCGCGGCCATCGCCTCCAGCTTTCTGGACAAGCCGGTTGCCAACCATACCCTGTTGATGGGCGAGGTGGGTCTGGCCGGTGAGGTGCGGGCCATCGGCAATATTGAGATCCGCCTGACGGAGGCTCACAAGATGGGATTTACCCGCTGCCTGGCCCCGGCCGGTAATTTAAAGCGTGTCAACGCGCCACCGGAGATTGAGCTGATCGGTGTGCATAAGATTGAAGATGCCATGGAATTGCTCTTCTGACGAAAAACCTGCATGGGACGTCCCAGGAAAAAAAATCGCTGGCAGGATCACTACGCACACAAGGCGCGGAAGGAGAGGTACGCGGCGCGGTCGGTGTATAAGCTGGAGGAGATACAGAAGAAGCACCGCTTGATTAGCAATGGCGCTCACGTGCTCGATCTCGGATGCGCGCCAGGTTCCTGGCTGCAGTTTGCAGGGCGGCTGACCGGATCACGGGGCCGGGTGGTGGGGATCGATCTCAAGGCGGTGAAAGTGCCGCTGCCTGGGAATGTGCGGACCGTGGCCGCTGATATCGATGCTCTGGATTGGGAAGCCGATCCCCTGTTGGCCGGGGGCTTCGATGTGCTCCTTAGCGACATGGCGCCGTCCACCACCGGCAACAAACACGCCGATTCAGCACGCTCCTTCGTGTTGTGCGGCCGCGCCCTGGAGATCGCCGGCCTGGTATTGCGGCCCGGCGGCCATTTTGTTTGTAAGATATTCCAGGGGGAGGATTTCAAGGCCTTCTGCGATCTAGTCAAGGACGGGTTCACGCACATGCATATTTTCAAGCCCCAGAGCAGCCGTAAAGGCAGCAAGGAGATTTTTGTCATCGGTGTGGGTAAAAGGGCTTGAATTCAGGCTGTTTTGGTAGTTTATAGCGGCGGAACAGCTAAGTTCCTTGGCAACATCCAGGCGGCCTCGCTGGGACGCGGCAGTCAGAGGCAAATCCAGACAGTTTGGAGGTATCAAGATGGCAGGTCACAGCAAATGGGCCAACATAAAACATCGCAAGGGTGCCCAGGACGCCAGGCGGGGCAAGATTTTCACCAAACTGATTAAGGAGATAATTACCGCCGCTCGTCTTGGCGGCGGCGATATCGATTCCAACCCCCGTCTGCGTTCCGCAGTCATGGCGGCCAAGGGCGAGAACATGCCCAAAGACAACTGGGAGCGGGCCATCATGAAGGGTACCGGCGAACTGGAAGGTGTCAACTACGAAGAAGCCACTTACGAAGGCTACGGTCCTGGCGGCGCCGCCATCCTGGTGGATGCCCTCACCGACAACAAGAACCGGGCGGTCTCCACAATACGCCACGCCTTGACCAAGCATGGCGGCAGCATGGGCGAAAACGGCTGCGTGGCCTACATGTTCGATAAAAAGGGCTACCTGGTGGTGGAAAAGAGCTCAACGGATGAAGACGCATTGATAGAGACGGCCCTAAAAGCCGGTGCCGAGGATGTGCGCGAAGACGGCGACAACTTCGAAGTCATCTCCGCTCCCGAGGATTTTGAAGCCCTCAAGCAGGCGGTCGATCAGGCCTCAATTGCCTCCATCGTCGCCGAAGTTACCATGCTGCCCCAGACCATGACCCCCCTGGACGGCGACACGGCCCTGAAGATGATCAGGCTCATCGACGCCCTGGAAGATTGCGAAGACGTTCATAAGGTATACACCAATGCCGATCTTCCCGCTGATCTGGAAATCAGTTAGCTAATCTGCATGTCAATCATCGCCCGCACGGCTTTTAATGCCGGGATGCGGATATCTTCGGGCACCTTGATCTCCCCGGACATATCCTCAAGGCTCCTGAGGATATCTTGCGGTCCGATACGCTTCATGTTCTTGCAGACCATTTTTTCAGAGGCCGGGTAGAGCTTTTTACCCGGGGCGGCCTTTTGCATGGGGTAAAGGATGCCCATCTCCGTGCCGACGATGAACTCCTTCTCCCTGGCCCGGGCCACGTGGCGCAGCATGCCCGAGGTGCTGGCCACCACGTCGGCCGAGGCCACGACCTCCGGCCGACACTCGGGGTGGGCCAGGAAAACGGCTCTGGGGTGACGAGCCCGCGCCTGCTGAACATCTTCGATCTTCAACCACTCATGGGAGGGACAATAGCCGTCCCAGATGTGAATCTGCTTGCCGGTCTTGGAGCGGGCGTACATGGCCAGGTTGCGGTCGGGGGTCAGCAGCATCTCCTCGGCCTCCAGGCTGTTGACCACCTGGACCACATTGGCCGAGGTGCAGCAGACCGTGGAGAGCGCTTTGACGTCGGCCGAGGAGTTGACATAGGTCACCACAGGCATGGGTGGCAGGCTGTCGATCTTCATCCGCAGGGCTTCGGCGGTGATCATATCGGCCATGAGGCAGCCGGCGTCCATGCGCGGCAGCAGCACCTTCTTGTGCGGCGAGAGGATGGAGGCGGTCTCGGCCATGAAGTGCACACCGCAGAAGACGATGACCTCGGCATCGGTCAACGCGGCCTTACGGCTCAACTCCAGGGAGTCGCCGCACAGGTCGGCCAGATCTTGAATCTCGGGGGGTTGGTAGTTGTGCGCCAGGATGATGGCGTTGCGTGCTCTGGCCAGGGCTTTTATCTTGCTTTGCATTCTGCACGGCTCCAGTTTTCGTACCTG
>CAZGPF010000115.1:0-5254 GCA_964527275.1 uncultured Desulfosarcinaceae bacterium | reverse complement strand
GGCCTTCGAACAGGTATGGCGGAGTTGATTTTGAGCATCTATTTCAATAAATAACGTAACTACTCAGCGTAATGGCAAAAAGCACAAAAAAAGCACGAACTGTAACGATTGTATCTCGAACTGTAACTGCTCAGAGTGCTTTAGGTTCGGTCATTCAGGTCTTTTCATAATAGCATCGCTATATGGAAAGGCCTGAAGGGCCGAAGATGAAGTGCTCTGAGTAGTTACAACAAAACGTATATTTGGCTTGTATTATCCAGCCCGAAGGAGTATAGCTACCAATCTGAAAGCGTCAACCATCTATTATTCGTATCGAAAAAAGGAGGAGGGTCTATGAACAAAGCCGATTTAATCGTACAGGTGAGCGCCATCGTGGGAACTCGAAAAATGGCCAAGGAGGCGGTCGATTGCGTTTTGGAGTCGATCAGATGCGCATTGGCCAACAAAGAACCAGTTAAGCTTGCCGGTTTTGGCAGCTTCAAGGTCGGCGAGCGCAAAGCCCGTGTCGGCCGCAACCCCCAAACCGGTGCTCCCATTCAGATCCCGGCCGCCAATGTTCCCAAGTTTTCTCCGGGCAAGGCATTGAAAGAGGCCGTAAACTAAATCTTCGCACCAGCCCCCCCGTCGGAGCATGAAGACCGGAGAGGTTCAAAAGGCAAGGCATCCTCAGAGGATGCTTTGCCTTTTATTTTTGTTTCCACTTGCCCTTGGGCCCCTGTACCCAGGTGCCGGGAACTGCACTCTTGGCGATCTGCATGGCACGGCGCTGACCAACAAGTTTGGGGGTGGTGCCTTGCTTCTTGGCAATGACCCCGTAAATTGCGCGCCGGTCACTGTTCTCGGCCTCCACGACCTGCTTTTGAGCGTTGGCTTGCTTGAGGATGGTAAGATATCCTTGGTTGTTTTCACCCACCTTCCCGCCGCTTTTCAGGGCCTTGACTTGCGGCAGACGGACGCGCATGCGCGCCTTGATATCCTGACCCCAGGCCATCCCGGCGCATAAGAAAGTAGCCACAATCAACACGCAGATAAAAATAGTGCTTTTAGGTTTCATCTTGAAAGCTCCTTTGTTTAACAAATTGTGAGAGTTGCGGCCAAGACCTATTGGATTTCATCTTTGGGCTCGTCCAGATCTCCGAAGAAGTCATCCAGCGCCTTATCCACTTTGACATTGACATCGATGGTGATGTGCATTGGGGCGACCTCAACCTTATGCACGGTCTCTACCTTGTGCTGGGTTTGGCAGGCTTGCGCCATGGTCAGCGCCGTGACCGCCAGGAGAGTGTAGATTATCTGTCTGCTCATAGGAGACTCCTTGAATTGGTAAGCATTCACAGGGCACCGAATCTGCTTTTTTTGCCGGGCCTTTGAGGTACAAAAGTACATCTACAGGCCCGGACGCCTTGCATATCCGGCACCCTTCAAACGCTTACAGTGCTGTAGCTTATCACCTCTTATGCACTTCAACACCCTGAATGGGCACTTTAATTGCGTTTGAGAAAATCTTTATAGTGCATGATATCGTTCAATGGCGTGTTGAAATTCAAATCAATGCTGATGCCCTTAAATTCGGCTTGGCCCTCACCTGCCACACGCATAAATTGACCCTGTGCATTGTCAAACGCAAAGGGCAGGAGGCGATTGGGTTTGCCGTCGAATTGCAACTTGAGAAGCAAGTCCTGATCATCGCTGTTGAGCGACAGCTTGGCCCATTGGTATGAATAATCCTTTAACGCTTCGGTTGCAATATCCAACTGGGTGTATTGTGGAGTGCCCGGCGGCAGACCAGATAGAAGTTGTTCGGTGCCCGTGATCTGAATGGCACCCGTCTGCCCCGGCGTGGAGTAGAGAAAACCCTTGTCGAAAATCAACCGGCCTTCGGTCCAGCGCAGAGGGATGCGGCCGTTGACCGAACCCTCGCCGCTGGCCTCGGTCGCACCGAGCTGATTGAGGAGCATGGCCAGGTTGAGCCGGTCGCAAGACAAGGTCACATCATAGTTGTCCCTGCCCGGGACAACCCGGATGGCCGCCGTATTGACGCGGCCGTTGCACCAATCGAGGCCGGCCTGCTCGATAAAGAGCGTGTTACCCGGCTCCAACTGGAAATCCACGAAAAGCGCCTTGGCGCTCAGATTGCCAAAACGCAACTGTTCCACCCGCAACTGCTGCCTGGGACCGCCGCGAAGGTTGATCGCGTCCTTCAGGGCAATCTGCGCCTGGATGCCCGTAAGGTCCAGCTCACCATCCGCACCCCGCAGGCTGCCTCCATCAAATTTCAAAGCCGCTGTGCTCTCAATAGAACCGCTAGCGATAGTCAGGCGAGCATTTGCTTCCACGCCTCCGGAGATCAGCAATCCGGCCGCTGGCGGCGCGAATTGCCCCAGATCGGTGTCTTGCGGCAACTGATAAGCAGGCAGGCGGGCTTCGATATGCATACCGCCGTTTTGCATGCCACCGGAAATCAAGAGGTTCAGGCCGGTTAAAAGTTTACTCCGATGTACCAGATCGATATCAAAGCCCAGGTCCCGCTGCCGCAAAACGCCCTTCAAATCGCCCAAGTGGCGTTGGGCCCACTGGATACGGCCTATGCCCACGGACCCGGCTTTGGCGCTGGCTTCCGACGGCCAGCGCAAGGGCAGCCTTAAGCCGATCTGTTCCATACGCAGGGCCAACTGCTTGTGTCTGGCTTTACCATCGTCGGCCCGAATCTCGGCCTTGAGCCGCCACGGGCCGCCCGCTTTGGAGTGCGCTGCGGTGTCGATGGTGAATCGGGGAAAGCCGATCTGGGCAGATCCGAAGCGCGAACTGATCCTGGAAAGGTCGATGCGGGCACTCAAATCGGAGGCAGTGCCGGATTGCGGAGGATGTAGCGCCAGGCGGGCCGTGAACGTCGGGGCCGGCACCTCCACCCGGCCGCCGGCCAATTGCAGCTCCAGAGGCTGTAGCGCTCCGCGTGCCTCGGCGAATAGAGTGCCGCCCGCGTAGCGACCCTCGATGTTGATGGCGCTTGGCCCACTGGCCGGCGACGAATCGGTCACGTAGGTCACGCTCCCAAGGGGCGACCTGATCCGGGCCTCCGTGACCTTGACATCGGCCGACAGGATCATGTCCAAACTCTTCAGATCCAGGCTCCCCTCGGCCTGCAGATCGGCCTTGCCCGCCAGGACAAGGCCGGTCGGCAAGCTCCGAATTTGCGCCAGGCTCTCTATCAGGAAGCTGTTACCAATCACTTTCATGCGGGCTATGTTGGCGCTCTGGTCAAGCTTCGCCGTGATGGACAAGGGATTTCCCAGAACGACGATATCGGCATCCAGCACCAACAACCCTGCGGCCAGGTTGCCGGCGTCTACGTCCAGTTCCACAGGGATGGAGAAGTGGCGTCCATTCCAGTTCAAAATCACCTCGGACCGGCGGATGCTGAAACGGTCCAGCCCGATGGGCAACATGGTTCGTGGATCGAGCGGCGCCGGCGCACTCTCCGAAGATCTATTTTTTTGCTGCCAGAGCCCCGCCGGTATGAAGGCACCCTCCTCGTCGACCGCAAGGGTAAGCCGCGCCCCGGCAAGGACCACACCCGGAATGTGACCGCGCAGCAAGGAAAAAGGTGAGTAGTCGATCTGAACCGCAGAGATAGTCACCAGGGGCGCATCGCCCGCCGCAATCTCGATGGGACCCAGATCGGCACCCCATAACCCGATACGTCGCACACGAACCTGCCGGGGGTCGAGGCCCAAATCGTGGATCAACCCGGGAATCAGCCTCGATTCGACATAGACCGGAAGAACAAAGGAGACGACGACCAAACCGAGCACTGCAAGGCCGGCACAGATCACCAACAAAAGTTTAATTCGCCGGGTGGTCATATGTTTTAAGTTCATGGCTCTTGGCAAGTACCCGTTCAGGGGGGTTGAAGTGCATAAGAGGTGATAAGCTACAGCACTGTAGGCGTTTGCAGGGTGCCGGATATGCAAGGCGTCCGGGCCTGCAAGATGTACTTTGGTACCTCAAAGGCCCGGCAACAAAGCAGATTCGGTGCCCTGTGAACGCTTACCCTGGCAATACCTTCCTCAGAACATGGCCGGCAACTCTTCTCCATGCAGACGGGCCATGGCCTCCATCAGGCCCACGCAGCCGGTCATCATGTTGTCGCCCCAGGGAGCGCCCCAGATGATAGGCAGTCTGGACGGGGCCAGCATCCGGCGTTGAGGACCGGTGGCCACAATGGCATCGATCCTGGAGAAGCCCGGAGCCTTGCGCAGATAAGCACCGTGGCCGCCCTCGGCCAGAATCTGGGCATGGTCCAGTTTGCCATCGGCAAGGTCGCGGAGCAGAGGCTCCAGCCTCTCCAGGCTGAGGTCATGAGTATGATACTCGAAGCTGCCCCACAACTCACCCCCGCCGAGCACCGCCGCCACCGTGTGGGATGTGGCTATGTCCAGCACCATGATAATCTCACGCCCCCGTACAGCCGCATCCCGGCAAGCGCCTGCAATGGCGGCCATGCCGCTATCCATCACAAAGACCTCGCGTGTCGGCAGAAGGGCTGCGGCCGCAGCAATCGATTTAAGCCGGTTAAACTGCGGCGGAAGCTTGTCCGCAGAAAAAAGAAGGGTATGCGCAAAGGGGGCCTGATCGAGGCGCGCCTTGAACAGCTGGTGGCGAAAATCAAGATGCGAAACCCCCGGCGGGGCCACGCCATGATCCTGGGCGCAGACGGCCACCGCATCGAACTCGAAGGGCAGGCCGAAGCCCTCCACGATGCCCGCAATGCGCGCCGGATCGATGTCGGCAAGTTCGACGTGCGTATAGTTCGGTTGGCGGGCCAGGACGGCTGCCTGAACATCGTCTACGATCCGAATACCCATGGCCTCCACCCGCTCCGGATGGTGATGCAACGTGGCTGCGGCCGCCGGCGTAGCCACCACATCGGCCGTCCGCGCACGAGCTTTCAGGATCGCGGTCACCGGCCCGCCGCCCATCTCCACACCGCTGACCAGCAGATCGCCCCTGGTAGCCTCAATCCCGGCCGCCACGGTGCGCACCGGCGACTTGACCACCGCCTTGTAGTGCATCTTCTCTGCGGGCACATAGCACATGATATCCATGGTGCCGGCACCGATATCGATTGCCAGTAAATTTTTCATCAGCAATTACCTATACAGGAAAAAAGAGAACCGTTCAATTTTCCATCCACCTTTGTCCGCCGCCATCCTCTTCCATCAATGGGGTCAAATCTCGATTTGAGGTTTGTCGC
>CAZGPF010000114.1:0-5299 GCA_964527275.1 uncultured Desulfosarcinaceae bacterium | reverse complement strand
CGCATAATCGATCTTGTGCGCAAATCGTAATGAAATACAATCCCGCTCGTGAATAATCATATCCCTTTAATCGTATGGATCGGCGGTGGTGAATGTCCGGATTGTATTTCATAATTTCTTCCTGTGATGCACCCGTAGGGGCAACCCCCTGTGGTTGCCCTTTTTCGTGGTTGCCCGATTGGTTCATGACCGTAGGGGCAACCCCCCGTGGTTGCCCGATTGATTTAGGCAGGCACGGGGGCCTTGAACAGGGCAGGCACAGGGGCCTGCCCCTACGGGCTTATCCAGGCGAAGGCTTGATTGTACCCATGCTGCGCACCATATATAGAGCGAGAGACGCAAAATCGTGTGGTTGCTGTTTTCAAAGATTATTTAAATTACACCTCCTTTGAGAATTTGATCGACTGTACATGCAACCTCTTACGGGTTTTGGTTGGCTGCCAAGGCTCAGCCTCAAGTGCCCGGCCGTGCTCAATGGGCATTGCCTCATCAAAAGGATTCATGGTTCCTATTTGGTTGACACCCTATCGATTTTGTAACTATGGTACATCTTCACTGGTCACAAAAAAATTATTTTGGAGGTGGACGTGTATTCGAAGATATTAATATTGCGCTTTCCCAAAACCGAGGTTGAAAAGCCGCTGGTGTGCAACCTGGCGCGTAAACACGACCTGATGTTCAACATCCTCAATGCCGGCATTCTGCCGCGCAAAGAGGGCTACATGATCCTGGAATTATCGGGACCCAGAGCCGATTTCAAACAGGGGGTCGATTATCTCAAGTCCCAGGGCGTGGATGTACAAAAAGCCTCCCAGGAAGTTAAACGCAATGATGAAGTCTGTACCCACTGCGGGTCTTGCACCGCGGTCTGCCCCACGGGCTCCCTATCTGTCTTGCGGCCCTCCATGGAAGTTGCTTTCGATATTCAAAAGTGCAGTGTATGCGAACTGTGCGTCCGCGCCTGCCCCACGCGGGCCATGACGGTGAAGCCTCTAAACCAGACCTTTTTCTAGTGTCCGCGCCCATCGCGATAGCCCTTAGTGGCGGGGTGGATTCCCTGGTATCCGCGGCCCTGCTGCTCGAAGAGGGCCATGAGGTGGTGGGGGTCCATTTTCTTACCGGATTCGAAATTGATGCCCGACCACCCTTGGTGGACAAACCATCCCTGGGGGCCACGTTTCCGGCCGGCTCTGCATCTATTGAAAAGATAGGGGCCATAGCCGCCGCGCTGCACATCCCATTGAAAATCATCGATCTGCGCGAGCAGTTCCAAAAAGAGGTGGTGGACTATTTCGTGCGCGCCTATCAGGCTGGACGCACACCCAACCCATGCCTGGTATGCAATCGGGCCATCAAGTTCGGCATACTGTTCGAAAAGGCGCGGCAGATGGGGGCTGGGAGCATGGCCACGGGCCATTATGCCCGCATCCGGGAAGGCCCCGACGGACGCCGGCGGCTGTTGCGCGGCGTGGACCCGCTAAAAGATCAGGCCTACTTTCTGGCGCGCTTATCCGGCAAGCAGCTTCAAAACGTTGTTCTACCCCTGGGAGACTATACCAAGGAAGAGACCCGTCGCATGGCGGCCTCAAGGGGCTTGCGGCCGCCGGTCAGCCGGGAGAGCCAGGATATCTGTTTTATTAAAGACGGCGCTTACGGCCAATTTTTGCAAAGCCAGCCCGATTTTGTCGCTTCGCCCGGCCCCATCCAGACATTGCGAGGTGAAGTCATTGGCAGCCACAAGGGGCTGCACCTGTTCACCGTTGGCCAGAGGCGCGGGATTAACTGTCCGGCGGCGCTGCCATATTATGTGGTGCGCATGGATGCGGCCGAAAACCGTCTGATTGTGGGGTTCAAAGAAGATCTGCTCGCCGATCAGTGCCAGGTGGACGAGATCAACTGGATCGGTGAACCCCCGAGGCGCGCATTGGAGATTGAGATCAAGTTGCGTTATCGTCATCCGGCCACGGAGGCCCGTCTGATTCCCGTTGGCGAGGTTGGTGCGCGCGTAGAGTTTGCGCGGTCTCAAACTGCGGTTACACCAGGCCAGGGGGCTGTCTTCTACCAAGGTGCAGAGGTGTTGGGCGGAGGGTGGATTCGGTGAAACGCTATGCCATCAACACCCTGGGTTGTAAAGTCAACCAATGTGAATCGGCCGCCATGGGGCATCACCTGGAGACCGCAGGCTACAAAAGATGCCAACCGGCCGCCGTCGGTGACCTGATCGTGATCAATACCTGCACGGTGACCGGCAAGGCCGCCATGCAGTCCCGCCAGGCCATTCGGCAAGCCATTCGCGGCCAACCGGGGGCCACAATCGTGGTTACCGGCTGTTACGCCCAGACCGCCCCCGACGAAATTCAGTCCATACCGGGCATCGACTACATCGTGGGCCATGGAGACAAGCTCAATCTGCCCCGCATCCTGAACCGACCGAATCGATCCTCTAATGACCTCCCGGTGGTGGTCCACCGACCCGCCGACACTCTGCATCGCTTCGCCTGCATGCCATCCGTGGCACCGGAGCATCGCAGGCGCGCCTTTCTAAAAATTCAGGACGGCTGCAACGCCATGTGCACCTATTGCACTGTCCCCCATGCCCGTGGACCGAGCCGCAGCATGCCGGCCGGGGATGTGATCTCCCACCTGGAGACCCTGGGCACGAACGGTTTTCGTGAGACCGTGCTGACAGGCATTCACCTGGGTGCCTATGGACAAGATTTAAAGCCGCCATCCTGCCTGGCAAATCTGCTCAAGACGATTGCCCAGGCCAGTACCATGGAACGCCTGCGTATCAGCTCAATCGAACCCGCCGAAGTGGATGTGGCGATTATCGAGTCCATGGCCGATCCGTCCAGTCCTCTCTGTCCCCATTTTCACATCCCCTTGCAAAGCGGCGATGATTGCGTGCTCAAACGCATGGGCCGGCCTTATAGTGGGGCCCAGTTTGCCGAAGTGATCCAGGCGATCAACAGGGCCATTCCCCGCGCCGCCATCGGTGTCGATCTCCTGGTTGGATTTCCTGGCGAAACAGAGCGGGCCTTTGAGCAGACCTGTGATCTGATCGCCTCCCTTCCCGTGGCCTATCTGCACGTTTTTCCATTCTCCCCGCGCAAAGGCACCCCTGCGGCCGGCTTTAAGGATCAAGTGGCCGCACAGGTGATTAAGACACGCTGCAAGCGTATGCGCCGCCTGGGAGAGAAAAAGAGAGCCGCTTTCTATGCCACCAACATAGGCCGACGGGTCGATCTCCTGGTTGAAACCCTCGCGGACACCTGCCACGGCCATCCCAAAGGCATCAGTGATAACTATATTCCCATCCACTTACCGGAAGGGCGTGTCTTGGAAAACAGCATCGTCACGGCGCGTATTGACAGAGTGGAATCCGATCTGACGGTTTATGCGAGTGTGGTCTAGGTGGGGGGTTGTCTAGATCTTCAAACCCGTGGGGATAAAACTCCAGGCTTTTTGCGTGTCTGGTTAAAAGAGATGCCGTTTTTTGGGATTGTTAGGGTTCTACCTTTCTCGCGGCCAATTCCGCTGGCCAGCAGTGAATTTTCCATATCAAGTATCCATAAATTCAAGAATCAAGCGGTTAAATCGCCGAGGCGCTTCTGCGGGGATAGAATGGCCCACGCCCTTTAATTCCTCATGCCGGCCCCCACAAACCGTGGCAAGCTCCAGGGCCCCCTCACTTGTCAGCAGGGGATCATCTTCACCGGTAATCACAAGAACCAGGGAGGCTGTCCTGGTCAGCATGCGCGTCAGCGGTGGATAGTGCCGCATGGCCTCCAGATGGGCCCGCAGGGCCTCGGTTTTGTTGCGCCGCACGATGGTTTTGACGATACGATCAAGCACTTTTTGATTCTTCTTTAGATAGGTGCGTCCAAATACATGCGGCATTGCCGCCCATACCATGGCATCGAGGCTGTGGCGCCGCAAAATTTCATCCCAGGAACGGACGATCATTTTGGCCCGATAGGTCGAGCGGGTGGAGAGGCTGCACAACACGATCCTTGAAACCAGTTCAGGCGAATCCTGGGCCAGTGCCAAGGCGACCCTGGCACCATGGCTGACGCCGATGAGCGACGTCTGGTAGATGCCCAGCTCAAAAAGCAAGGCCTTAAGATCACCGATGTGCAGATCAAGACTCAGCAGAGAGGCACCCAGATCGCTCTCGCCCTGCCCGCGGGCATCGTACAATACAATCCGGTATCGATGGGCCAGCCTCCGGACGACCTGTTTCCAATAGATCGTCGTCTGCAAGGTGCCGTTGATCAGGGTGAGCGTCGGCTTATTGGGACCGTTGCCAACGACTTCGTAATAGAGGCTGCAATTGTCATCCACTTGAAAGTAGGGCATTGCTAATAATAAGGTGCCCTGGGTCTTAAAAGCAATAGTTGGGTTGACAGCATCTACATTCCCGTATATTTAAACCAGTCATAAAATTACATTTATCGTTGATTGGACCCCTTTTCCGATGCCCCGCGAAGAGATCGTGAACGCAAGATCTGGATGACCTGAAAAACAGAGTCAAGGTCGATGGGATTTCCAAAAAGATCGATTCGATTGAAACAAAATAAGCAGCGGGGCCTCAACAAAAAAGACCGCCAGTCGGAGCAGGATTAGAGGTTTGCAGCTTGGCGACCATAAATATAGGCCTTAAACCCACAGGTCTTGGATGAGGAGAGGGCAATGGCATTAACGAAAAACGAGATCATCAGCAAAGTCCACGATATGGGCTTTACCAGGAAGCAGTCGGCTCAGGTCATCGAGTCGATTCTGGAAATCATCAAGGGCTCGTTAACCGTTGGTGAGGATGTCCTGATTTCCGGGTTTGGTAAATTCTGTGTCCGCCATAAGCGATCCCGCAGGGGCCGCAATCCCGCCACCGGCGAAGACCTGATACTGCCGGAACGCAAAGTGGTGACCTTCAAGTGTTCAGGTAAACTCAGAGAAAAGATAAACCCGTCCAGTTAGTTATCCACCGTCCAGGCTCCCAGCCAGAAGCACTGACCAGAAGCACTGACCAGAGGCATTGATAGGTACGCAGGGTCAATTTGGCTCGCTCAACATAGCCGCATGAGATCAGATCCCGCCTAAGATCCCGATTTTTCCTTATTTTCACTACCTGATTTTCAAACAGCGCCCATGCCTGGGGAAGGTGGAGGTGCTTCGCTGTTGTACCTGTTCAGGGGTAAAAGTGCATAAGAGGTGATAAGCTTCAGCACTGTAAGCGTTTGCTTGGGTGCCGGATATGCAAGGCGTCCTGGCAAAGCAGATGTACTTTGGTACCTCAAAG
>CAZGPF010000113.1:0-5305 GCA_964527275.1 uncultured Desulfosarcinaceae bacterium | reverse complement strand
GGTAACAAGGGATTGCGCTCCAGTAGATACTCTATTTGCACATGCTAAAAAACTCATGCCTCGCGGGTCAACATAAAATTCAGGCGCAACAAATTTATCGTGATCTAGCGCTCTGATCGATTATGCTGGATGCTTTGCACGCGGCGATTGACCCCGTTCAGGTGACGGCATTCCAATTGAGGCTGACTTTTCATATCATTCTCAAGCCGGCGCTTTTTCATACGCTTGCCCAGGAACTTTTGAGTTTGACTTTGAATACCGGGTTTATTACATAGCCGCCTAAGTACTTTTCTATCTTAATAATATGAGCTACTTATAATGCTTGCCCTCAGATGCTTGAGTAGTAAGATTCGATTTTTTAGACCCCTCGGGTGGGCGTTGGGAGACCCGCACCGGTTACCCGCCGCAATCAGTGTCAGGGGAAAACAGCGCAGCTCAAAGTATGAAGGCTTGCGGTCGGTATCCGACCAGGTGTGCCCGACTGCAAAGACAATCTTTTCTAACCTCTATATTGCCAGTGGCAACTCGGGCTCCAGCCAGCACCTGGCTGGAAACTTCTCATCCCAAGGCGACAGTGGCGGCACACAAGGATTCAAAAGTCCCCATCTTTTCCAAGGCCCATTGCGGCATCGTGAGGGAGCTGAACGAGGTCTTGCCGGCATTGACCGCAGAGATTAAAAAACTGTAACTACTCAGCGTAATGGCAAAAAGCACAAAAAAGCACGAACTGCAACAATTCTATCTCGAACTGTAACTGCTCAGAGTGCTTTAGGTTCGGTCATTCAGGTCTTTTCATAATAGCATCGCTATATGGAAAGGCCTGAAGGGCCGAAGATGAAGTGCTCTGAGTAGTTACAAAAAACTTCCCTGGGCGCATCTTGGCATGGGGTCGATCACGTTAGCCCCAGTGGGTTTTAATGACCAAGAACGTTTACATTGAGAGTCTCGGCTGTGCCCGCAACCAGGTGGACAGCGAAATCATGGTCGCCCTGCTGGCGCAATCGGGCTGGTGCCTGACTCAGGCTCCTGAGGCCGCCGAGCTGATCGTAGTCAACACCTGCGGTTTTATCGAGTCGGCGGTTGATGAGTCGATTGATACCATTCTGGCCCTGGCCGAGTACAAGATCAGAGGCAAATGTCGGCGGCTTATTGTCACTGGTTGCCTGCCCGAGCGCTATGGGAATCAATCGGCCAAGGCCTTGCCCGAGGTTGACCTCTTCCTGGGGACCGGGGCTTACGATCAGGTGGTGGCGGCGGCGCGGGGCAGTATGGCCCGGGGAACCTGCCTGTTTCCCGATCCCGACACCATCGACATCCATGCGGCGATGATGCGCAAGCCTTTTACTTCTCACGCGGCCTATTTGAAAATCGCCGAAGGGTGCGACCGGCGGTGCGCGTTTTGTGTGATCCCCAAACTCAGAGGGCGGCGGAAAAGCCGGGCAGTGGACGCCATCGTTGCCGAGGCCCGCGCCCTGATCGACGACGGCGCGCGCGAGATTACCCTGGTGGCCCAGGAGACCACGGCCTACGGCGGCGACCTGGCCGCGCCGCTGGACCTGGCCGGGCTCATGGCCCAGTTGGCGAAGCTCGATCCCACGGTCTGGATTCGTTTTCTTTACGGCCATCCGCAAACCGTGACCAGCCGGTTGATGCAAACCATGGCCCGCTTCGATAACATCTGCCCCTATTTTGATATTCCCATCCAGCATGCCGCCAACAAGTTGCTAAGACGTATGGGGCGCGGCTACACATACGATGATCTTGTCGGTCTGTTCGAAAAGATCCGTACGGCCTTTCCCCGGGGAGCCATCAGGACCACGGTGCTGGTGGGATTTCCAGGCGAGAGCGAGGCGGATGTGGATCAGGTCGTCAAATTGATGGATCGTGTACGGTTCGATCATCTGGGGGTCTTTACCTACTCGGATGCCGAAGACCTGGCCTCCCACGGACTAGCCGGACACGTGGCGCCGCAGGTCGCCCAGGAGCGGCTCGACAGGCTGATGGGCCGGCAAAGGCGGATCTGCGCCCAGCTCCTGGAACGCTATGCCGGCCGACGGCTATCGGTCATGGTGGACAAGGCCGCCGAGCCGGGACTCTATGTGGCCCGCTCCATGTTCCAGGCACCCGAAGTGGACGGGTGCGTGCTGATACGCTCGACGGAGTCGTTGTCTCCGGGCCGCATTTTGAAGGTCAGGATCCATGAGACCCTGGATTATGATCTGATCGCTGAACCCGATCCCCACCCTCGACAGGTGCATGGCGTTCATGAACGATTTGAAACATAAGATTCTCAAGGCCGTGGAGGCGGACCTGAGGGCCATCGAAACCGCCCTGGTTGACCATCTCAATCCCTGCTTTGAACTGGTGCGGCGGATCGCCGGACACATCCTGTTTGCCGGGGGCAAGCGGCTGCGCCCGTTGCTGATGGTGCAGACGGCCCGACTGTGCGGCTATGCGGGCGATGAGGCCGCCAAGTATGCCGTGCTTTTCGAATACCTGCACACCGCCACCTTGCTGCATGACGATCTGGTCGACGGCGGCCGGCAACGCCGCGGAACCACCGCAGCCCACCGCCAATGGAACCCGCCCAAGGCGGTGCTCACCGGAGATTTCCTGCTGGCCAGGGCCCTATCCCTGGCCGCGGAGACGCGATCACTTGATGTGATCGACACCATCGCCTCCATCACCGAGCAGATGTCCCAGGGCGAGATAGAACAACTGGCGCGCATCGGGGATCTAACCCTGGACGAAGACCAATATCTGGAGTTGATCCGCCTCAAGACCGCCGTGCTCTTTCAAGGCGTATGCCGTACCGGTGCCCTGCTCAGCTCCGCGCCAGCCAAACAGGTGCGGGCCCTGGAAGAGTATGGCCACCATCTGGGCATGGCCTTCCAGATGGCCGACGATCTGCTGGACTACACGTCAGACTCCGAGGCCCTGGGTAAGAAGACGGGCACCGATTTGCGCGAGGGCAAACTTACCCTTCCGATTATCTACGCTTTGCGGCGGGGCAGCCGAGATGAGCTCCACCGGGATGAGCTCCACCGAGATGAGCTCCACCGAGATGAGCTCCAATGGATGGTTGGGCTGATTCGGGCGCGCGAGTTTACGTCGGGCCAATTCCAACGTCTGATCAAGCTACTGGACAATTGCGGCGCAATCGATTATACGCGCCGATCTGCTCAGACACATGTGGACGAGGCCATCGATGCCATCAGGTTTTTCGACGAGGGTGACTCAAAGGAGCTGTTAGTAGATATTGCCCGCTATGCGCTAACCCGCACGGCATGAGGTCATTAAGGTTCAAGGAGGTTTTGGTATGCGACTCGGATATGGAAGGACCATAATTCCGGTGCTGATGGGGCTGCTGCTTTTTAATGTTGTCGGTGCGGCGGAGGTTCAAAATCAGAGCGTGACCACGGTACATGCGGTGGGCGGCAGCCGCATTCAGGGCGCCGACATGTCGGTCAGCCGCAATGCCGCCATCGCCGACAGCCTGATGTCGGCCCTAACCCGTGTGCTCATGGATATCATGCCGGCCAACATGGCCGTGGGCCAATTCCAGGTGCTGAGCAGACGAATCCTGGCCGACCCCAATCCCTATATCCTCAATTATGAATTGCTCACCGAATCTATCGGCACCAAGCAGCATCGGGTAATGGTCAAGGTCGATCTCTCCGTGGAAAACTTAAAGCGCGGCCTTCAGCGCGCTGGTGTTAGCCTGAGCCAGAAGCAGTACCCAAAATTGCTCTACTGCATAGCCGAAAAATCGGCCGGGTCATTCGCTTACCAATACTGGTGGGGCACTCGAAAGGCATGGACCGGAGGCCCGGCCACCGCAGGACTGCAAAAGGCGCTTTCTGACAAGGGGTTCGGACTGGTACGACCCGAGGCCACTACAGCCCGGGTCCTGCCCCTGGAATTGAGCATTACCGATGCGGTGTCTCTCGGTCGGCGGGCCGGCGCCGAGGTGGTGATCGTGGGACGGGCCTTGGCCCAGGCGGCTCCCAACACCTTGGGGAGTAGCCTCCAATCTTTCCGAGGAACCGTCGAAGCCCGCGCCTATGACGTGCGCAGCGGCCGGGAGCTGGCCAAAGCGAGTGGAGTTGCCCTGGCGACGGCGGACAACTCTTCGACGGGTGGCCGGCAGGCATTGGGTAAGGCCGCAGCCCTGGCGGCCGAAGACCTGGCTGCGGGGATCACCCCTGCATGGTTTGCCGTGGCGGGTGGGGCCACGACAGTGGAGATCGAGGTGCAAGGCATCGGCGGCAATGTGGCCAGCTTCGTGAAATTCCGCGGGGCGCTGAGCACGATCTCCGGCGTGGACAGTGTAAGGCGCAAGGAGATGCACGCCGACGCGGCTGTTTTGACCGTGGACTATCAGGGCAGTGCCAGCGCATTGGCCGAGGCCCTGATGCGGCAGAATTACGACACTTTTGGCTTGAATATCAGAGAGCCGGAGGGTAACACGATTGAATTGAAACTCGTACCGCGTCATTAGCTTTGAACCTTCAACCCGGCCAAAGGGCGCTGGATAAAATGCAGCGACATAAATCCCCCATCAGCATACCCAATTTTCTGACCCTGCTCAGGATTTTGCTGACACCGGTGTTCGTGATATTGTTGCTGCGGGATATGTTTCCCCAGGCACTGCTTGTATTTGCGGTCGCAGGGCTGAGTGATGGCCTGGACGGACTGATCGCCCGTTATATGAATCAACGTACTACCCTGGGCGCGTATCTGGACCCGGCCGCTGACAAGCTGCTGCTCTCCTCGGCCTTCATCGTGCTTGCTGTCCTGGGGGTTATTCCCGCCTGGCTAACCGTGATCGTCAACAGCCGGGATGTGATCATCTTGCTGGGGCTGGCAATATTTACCCTCACCGAAAAGCAGTATACCATCAAGCCGACCCTGCTCAGCAAGTGCACCACGACCGCCCAGATCGTCATGGTGCTGGTATCGCTCTACGACCCCGAAAAAATCAAGCTGGCCCTTCTGCATCCCCTGGTTTTGTGGAGCACTGCGGTCGTAACCATCCTGTCAGGCCTGCACTACATCTATTTCGGCATGCACATCCTGCACGAACCCAATGGCAACCGCGCCAGCAGGCGCTGATACGGCTATGCTTTGGCCTTGACAGCCCCCAGAACCGGGTGCTAACAAGGCTCGACTTCAGGCGCGTAGCTCAGGGGGAGAGCGCTTCCCTGACACGGAAGAGGTCGTTGGTTCAAATCCAACCGCGCCTACCACATACAGGGATTAGCCTCGGTCATTCTCTCTGACTGTACTATTCGAGTACAGCTTG
>CAZGPF010000112.1:0-5321 GCA_964527275.1 uncultured Desulfosarcinaceae bacterium | reverse complement strand
CAATCCTAAAGGCATACTCTTATGAAGGTCATCAAAATCGACAAATGCGAATGGTCCGGCGGCCTGGCTGCGCTGCAAGGGGCTTACCGTCTCTTCGGGCCTGTCAAAGAGAGGCAATACCATAATTTCAAGGCGCTGGCAGCCGGCCAGGCCCCCGATCTTGAGATGCAAAACACCCGTCTGTCAGCCAAAAGCCTGATCTTTCCCCAATCCGAAGCCATGCTGGCCTTCTCTACGGACAGAGACGACGAACAGCATGGGATCATGCAGGCAGCGCCCAAGGACTACTCCCCGCAGGCCATCCTGGGCATGCGGCCCTGCGACGCCAAGGCCGCCGTACTGGTGCATATGAATTTCGACAATGGTGATTATCAGGACCCCTACTGGCTCAACCTGTATCGTGCCTCGACCTTTGTAGGCTTGGCCTGTGACCAGCCTTGCGCCACCTGTTTTTGCACCACCGCCGGATGCGGCCCCTACCATGAAGAGGGCCTCGATCTGCTTTTGTCCGATCAGGGCGACCACTATCTGGCCAAGGTTATCACCCCCAAGGGTCAGGCCTTGACGGACAAGGCCGGCTGGAACGTCGAAACCGGCAATGAGGTCATGGCCGCCGCCCAGGTCGCCGCCGAGGCCCTGGTGACTTCAGAGGTGGCCACCGACAGGCTCAAGGAGCGGCACACCCTCGACCTGTATGGGGCCGATTTCTGGGAGCAGATCTCCTTTGCGTGCATCAATTGCGGCACGTGTACCTTTACGTGCCCCACCTGCTGGTGCTTCGATATCCAGGACGAGGTGCGGGGCCAAAAGGGATTGCGTATGCGCAACTGGGACAGTTGCATGTTTCCCATCTTTACCGCGCACACCACAGGGCATAATCCCAGGGGGACGACCCTGGCCCGGCTGCGCCAGCGGTTTATGCACAAGCTGAAATACTTCGTGGATAAATATGAGCAGGGCATCATGTGCGTGGGTTGCGGCCGATGCGTGCGGCAGTGTCCGGTCAATATCGACATCCGCAAAGTGATTGCCGCCATGAACAGCATGGATTCTGAACAGTATCGCGTAGCGCGCAGCGCCTAAGGGAGGAACTCGTGGATAATCCGTATCTGCCATACCCGGTGCGCATCGACGAGATCACCGTGGAGAGCGAAGACCGCAGCCTGAAAACATTCAAATTGGTCTTTCTCAATCCCGGTGACGAGGAGAAGTTCGCCTACCGCGCCGGACAATTCGCCGAGTTGTCCATCGCTGGCAAAGGCGAAATCCCTATCGGCATCGCCTCATCCCCGGTGGAAAAAGGCTTCATCAAATTTACGGTCAACAAGGCCGGCGTGGTCACCAGCCATCTGCACAACATGAGCGTCGGCGATGTGATGGGCGTTCGCGGGCCCCTGGGCAACTGGTTTCCATGGGACCGGCTCGAAGGCCAGAATGTGCTTATTGTGAGTGGCGGTTTTGCGTTTACCACTCTGCGCAGCGCCATCATATACATGCTCGATGCGGCCAACCGGCCCAGATTCGGCGATATCACCGTCGTATATGGCGCCAGGACACCTGGCATGTTGCTGTACAAGGATGAACTCGTCGCGTGGGAAAGACGCGACGACATCAACATGCACATCACCGTCGATACCACCGATGATCCCGACTGGAAATACAATGTAGGCTTGGCGCCCCCGGTGACCGAGGAGAAAGCGCCCTCCGGGGATGATAACAGCTACGCCATTGTATGCGGTCCGCCGATCATGATTAAATTCACCCAGCCGGTGCTTGAAAAATTGGGCTACGATAGCGACCATACAATCGTCTCCCTGGAAAACCGGATGAAATGCGGCATCGGCATGTGCGGCCGCTGCGGAATCGGCAAGGAGCTGGTCTGCAAGGATGGGCCGATTTTTACCCTCAATCAGGTGAACCAAACGCCACGCGAATATTGATCCCAATTTATCATAAAAGGCGCACTGGTCGGTAGTTTGCCGCTTCCGACAGCGCTTATTTTTCGTGTTGACATTCAATATTCGATCCGCTATTAGTCAAATCTTCACGAATTTGGAAAATTGCATAGGCTGATAGCCAATAGAAATATAATTTAAAAGGAGGAATCCAAATGCCGACAGTAGAATTTGGTGGACAATCATTCAACGTAGACGAAGATGGGTTCATTGATGATTACAGCAACTGGAACAAGCAGTGGGTCCAGTTTGTAAAGAAGGAAGAAGGTATCGATGAACTGAACGAAGAGCACGACAAGGTCATCGAAGTACTCCGCGATTACTATGAAAAAAACGGTATCGCCCCCATGGTGCGCGTTCTGTCCAAGGTTACCGGTTTCAAACTCAAACACATCTATGAGCTCTTCCCCTCAGGCCCGGGCAAGGGAGCCTGCAAGATGGCCGGACTGCCGAAACCAACCGGTTGCGTCTAATTCACAGCACACTCTCTCGATTTCACAAGGCCCTGCTGATCGTCGGCAGGGCCATTTTTTTTCATTTACCTTATGCCCGGCGCAAGAGAAGGGTTATTTGAAATGCACACCTTATCAGTAAAAACAAACGCCCAAACCGAAATCATAGACATCACCGCTGACGTGCATGCGGCGATTACGACAGCCAGGTTTACCAACGGGCTTTGTATGCTCTATGTGCCACACACCACGGCGGCCATTACCATCAACGAAAGTGCCGATCCCAGTGTGCGCAGGGATATTCTGATGGTGCTCAACCAGATGGTGCCCTGGAAGGCGGACTACCGGCACAGGGAAGGCAACTCCCCGGCACATGTCAAATCGTCCTTGATGGGCGCTTCCGAAGTCGTGGCGGTGGAGAACGGTCGCCTGGTACTGGGCACATGGCAAGGCATCTTTTTCTGCGAGTTCGACGGCCCGCGGACGCGCAAATTGAATGTGAAATTGTTGGCCGACACTCGCTAGCGCCTCGCAAGTTGTGCAACCTCGTACGTAACTACTCAGAGCACTTCATCTTCGGCCCTTCAGGCCTTTCCATATAGCGATGCTATTATGAAAAGACCTGAATGACCGAACCTAAAGCACTCTGAGCAGTTACAGTTCGAGATAGAATTGTTGCAGTTCGTGCTTTTTGCCTTACGCTGAGTAGTTACCCTCGTACTTTCTATAATATATACAATCGGAATAGGATGCCCGCACCTGAAACCAGATTGTAATGGGGGGCCGCATAGCGCTAAAGGAGTCGCTCCGTGAAACTCGATTGCATCGACAAAGCGATTCTCAATCGCATACAATCCGACTTCCCCATTGAGATCAGACCCTTTCGGAGCGTTGCCCGCGACCTGGATCTTGGCGAAGAACAGGTGCTGGAACGGGTGGCGGCGCTCAGGAAGAGCGGTATCATTCGACGCATCGGCGGCAATCTTGTGCCCCATAAGGTGGGTTTCGTCAGCACGCTGTGCGCGGCCAAGGTGCCGGAAGACCGGATCGAGGCCTTTGCCGCGGTTGTCAACCGCTACCCGGGCGTCACCCACAACTACCAGCGTGAAAATGAGTTCAACATCTGGTTCACCTTCATCGCCCCGTCGCGCGAAATTATCAGCGCTAATCTGCAACAGATTTCCCGAGAGACCGGTGTGCAACCGATTTTAAATTTACCGGCCACCAGGGTATTTAAAATCAGAGCCGAGTTCCGGGTTTAACAACATGCAAGCTGTACGCTCCGCTGCGGTTGCACATCTATTTTGCTCTGCGGGAGTGAACGCAAGATGGCAACGACCCGTCAAAGGCGCCACAAAGCCAAAAAGGCCGGCGGTGTATGGTCGGTTTTCCAGAATTGGTTGACAGGTAATCGAACCTTTGGCATATTTATTTGTAACTACTCAGAGCACTTCATCTTCGGCCCTTCAGGCCTTTCCATATAGCGATGCTATTATGAAAAGACCTGAATGACCGAACCTAAAGCACTCTGAGCAGTTACAGTTCGAGATAGAATTGTTGCAGTTCGTGCTTTTTTGTGCTTTTTGCCATTACGCTGAGTAGTTACATTTATTTTTGGAAAAAAATTTTTTCTTAGTTCTTTGAGGGTGACAGGGCTGCGTTTGTGACGTACATCGCTTCAAGTAACTAAGCACTTTTCCCCATCGTTTTTCGAGCTACTATCAATTGACGCAGGGGGATTACATTAAAAGTTAAAAATGTGGTCGGATGCCCTACACCGTCCCTAACAACGTCAAGGAGGAAACATGAAGACATGCAGTTACATCTTAATCGTCTTGTTGATGATGGTCGGTACGGCTTTCGCCACGGATACAACCTCTGATGAGTCGTACATGCTGGAAGTCATTGCTCCCAAAGTGGACAACAACGTCTTTCCCGTGCCGATACAGTACTATCGCGACCTCATGGCATCTAAAAAGAACCTGGCGGCGGTTTTGGAAGTCCCCATGAAACTGACCATCACCAATCCCAAGCGCAGACGCCTGATGTTGATTTACACGACCGGGGCCAATGAGGGACCTTTGCCGTTCGGCACTCTCCTGAGCCGGATCAATCAGGTAAGTATAGACCGCAAAATCAGGGCCAAAGGCAATCTGGAGAGCTTCCTTCCCGACACAAGACACAAAGTCTATCGGCTGAAAAAAATTAGCGCTCAGACTGTGATCCACTTTAAGCTGGGCATCACTCGCGAGCATTTCCATAACGGTGAGGTGAAAGTCCATATCGCCTCCACCAACACCGCCGAGCTGCATGAGCTGTGCTATTTCAACACACCTTGCACCAGTGCGGCCACCTTTTCGATTGTACCTCGCTTTGTCAAGTATGCCAGCAGCATCGAAGATCAATCGATGTTCGATTTCGTAGTCGTCCGGCAAAACTTGACGGTCAAGGATGCCAACATTGACCTGGATCTGTTCCAGAACAACAAGCTTTTCAAGCGTATTGATCACAAAGCGCTGCCAAGTACGGTGAACGTGACTCTCAAGAAAATGATGTTTAATCCGAACACCGTTTTAGACAAGAAGATAAGCACCGAAGTCAGCAACATCGACATGTATCCCATCATCCACTACATGTCTAACAACAGCTACCGGAACGGCGACGCCATTATCTTCACCAGCGCAGCCCACCGGCCGGACCTGGGACCCGTGAAAAAGAAGGCGCCCGCGAAAAAAAAGTAGGCACCCGCGAAAAAATAGCCCCAAAATCGGCATTATAGGATAAACAAACAAAGAAAACTCCAGCCACGAGGCAGGCACGCTAGCTGCTTTGCGGTTGGAGTTTTTTTTATGAAGGCTTGACCCTCTTGTTTCTCCAACCACCTGAATCACCTGTTTTGACATCAGAATTTCAA
>CAZGPF010000111.1:0-5324 GCA_964527275.1 uncultured Desulfosarcinaceae bacterium | reverse complement strand
GCTATATGGAAAGGCCTGAAGGGCCGAAGATGAAGTGCTCTGAGTAGTTACGATAGTTTTTAATGCCGCTACTTTCTACTTTACAAACCACCTAACCGAACAAAAAACGTGCCAGGATTTGATGACATCATAGGACAGCAGCTTCCCATCCGGATTTTGCGAATTTTCCTGCGCAATGCAACGCTTCCCCACGCCCTCTTGTTTACCGGCATCGCCGGCGTCGGCAAACGTATGACCGCCGAAGCGGTGGCCATGGCCCTCAATTGCAGGCAGCCCGCACCGCAGACCGATCCGGTTAACGCCTGTGGTCAATGCCGGCCATGTCGGCAGATCAAGGCGCGCAAGCATCCAGATGTCATCTTGATCGAGCCCGAGCGCGAGAACCTGCCTATCGCCGAGATTCGCAAACTACTAGGCACCCTGGCCTTGAAGCCTTTTGGCACCGGCCAGCGCGTGGTGATTATCGCCGATAGCCAGGCAATGAAAGGCGGAGCGGCCAATGCGCTACTTAAAGTCCTTGAGGAGCCGCCCGCCGATACGACCTTGATATTGACGGCCCGGCAAAAATCAGACCTGCTGGAGACCATCGTATCGCGGTGTCGACATGTGCGCTTCAATGGGTTAAACAGTGATGCGCTGGCCACCCAGCTGGGCCCGACCCTGGATGGTGATGCGTCAACGGTTGAAACTCTTGCCGCCTTGTCCGGCGGAAGCCTGACCAGGGCCGAGAAGATCATGACCTCCCAATGGCAGGAGCGGCGCGAATGGCTGCTCCGGTCCGCCGGGCTGGATCTGCCCGCCATGCTTGAGCGACGCTCCCCCTCCATGGCGCTGGCCTTTGCCGAGCAAATGGCGGTGTACAAAAAAAAGAAGCTGGAAGAGTTGCTCGATATATTGAAAATCTGGATTCGTGATCTGGCGATCTGGCCCCATGAGCCCGAACTGGCGGTCCACCGTGCGCATGGGCGACAATTGGCCCAGGTTCGTCAGTCAATGGAAGACAATCAGGTGTTGGCTCTCTGGGCGGCCGTGGAGAAGGCCCAAAAGGATATTGCGGCCAATGCCAACTTGAGACTGACTTTAGATGTCATGGCCCTCAGCATGATCCGGGCTGTATAAGGGCGTGGAAGTTATTTTTTCTCCGATCCTTAGTACTGGAACCGTACGATGAGAAAAGTAGTCGGCATCAGATTCAAGCCGGGCGGCAAAATATATGATTTCGATAGCGGGGCCTTTGTCCTGGAAACCGGAGACCCGGTGATCGTGGAAACCGAAAAGGGTCTTGGCTTCGGAACCGTGGCGCGAGTGCCTAAAAAATTTAAAGGCAAACCACCCGTAAAAGCGTTCAGAAAAGTCTTTCGCAAGGCCACGGCCAAAGACTTTGCCACACGTGATAAGAATAGAAGTCTTGAGAAAAAGGCGCACGGGTATTGCCTCAATTCTATCCAGGCACTCAAGCTGGAGATGAATCTTTTCAGCGTCGAGGCAACCTTCGACGCCAGCCGCCTGACTTTCTTCTTCACGGCGGACGGGCGGGTCGATTTTCGCCGACTGGTCAAGATGCTGGTCAAACGATTCCGGGTGCGCATAGAGATGCGCCAGGTCGGCATTCGCAACCAGGCCAAGATGTGCGGCGGGTTGGGCCGCTGCGGACGTGAGTTCTGCTGCTCGACCTTCATGGGGCAATTTGATCCCGTCTCCATCCGGATGGCCAAGGAGCAGGGCCTCTCACTCAACCCGACCAAGATATCGGGTCAATGCGGCCGCCTTATGTGTTGCCTGACCTTTGAAAACCGGGTCTACAGGGAGCTTAAGTCCCAGTTTCCCCTGGTCGGTAAAATCGCTAAAACCATGGATTACACCGGGAAAGTCATCCGTCTCAACTTCCTCAAGCAAAGGGTCGCCCTGCGCGTGGAAGGCAATCAAGAGGTTGAAGTCGGACTGGAAGAGATCATCAAACGCTAAAGTAACTACTCAGCGTAATGGCAAAAAGCACAAAAAAGCACGAACCGCAACAATTCTATCTCGAACTGTAACTGCTCAGAGTGCTTTAGGTTCGGTCATTCAGGTCTTTTCATAATAGCATCGCTATATGGAAAGGCCTGAAGGGCCGAAGATGAAGTGCTCTGAGTAGTTACACGCTAAACAACTCCTCTTGTGGCAACATCAGGTCAGGCAGGAGAAAAGATATGTCCCGTACGTTTTACGTCACGACACCGATATATTACGTCAACGCCCAGCCCCACCTGGGGCACGCCTATACCACCATCTGCGCCGATGTGGTCAACCGTTACCACAGCATGCTCACCGATGAGACCTTCTTTCTGACCGGCACCGATGAACATGGCGACAAGATTATGCGTGCCGCCAAAAAAGAGAACTCCACTCCCAGGGCCTATGTCGATAAGATCAGCACCCTCTTCAGAGAGCTGTGGCCCCGGCTCAATATCTCCAACGACTATTTTATCCGCACCACCGACCGGCAACATATAGCCGTTGTCAAACTGATCCTGCGAAAGATTTATGACCAGGGCGATATCTATTTCAGCGAATACGAAGGTAAATACTGCTTCGGGTGTGAGCGTTTCTACGCCGAGCGCGAATTGGTGGAGGGCAAATGCCCCGATCACGAAAGCGAGCCCGAAATCATCAAAGAGTCCAACTACTTTTTCAAGATGGGCAAGTACCAGCAATGGCTCATCGACCAAATCAAGGTCAACCCCGACCTCATCCGACCGGAGCGTTATAAAAACGAGGTCCTGGCCTTTTTGCGCGAGCCCCTCGACGATCTGTGCATCTCGCGTCCCAAATCGCGCATCAAATGGGGCATCAGCCTGCCGTTTGATGAAGATTACGTTACCTATGTCTGGTTTGACGCCCTGATCAACTATATCTCCGCCCTTGGTTACCCTGACGGATCGAAGTACAAGCGGTTCTGGCCGGCGGCCCAGCACGTGGTGGCCAAGGATATTCTCAAACCCCACGGCATCTATTGGCCCATCATGTTGCAGGCGGCCGGGCTTCCCATCTATCGGCATCTGAATGTGCATGGCTATTGGAACGTGGACCAGAGCAAGATGTCTAAAAGCCTCGGCAATGTGGTCGACCCCCTGCAGCTCCGAAACATATACGGCCTGGATGCCTTCCGTTTCTTTCTCATGCGGGACATGGTCTTCGGCCTCGATTCCAGTTTCAACGAGGAGGCCCTGGTCCAGCGCATAAATTCCGACCTGGCCAACGATCTGGGCAACCTCTTTTCACGGGTCGTCACCATGGCGCATAAATATTTCCAAGGCGTCGTGCCGGCCAGCGACAACCATGTGGAGCAGGAGCTTTCCCTGGGGCTGGCGGAGAAGGCGTCCCGGGCGGTCGCCGATTACGGCCAGGCCATGGAGAGATTCGCCTTTCACAAGGCCCTGGCCGCCATCTGGCGGTTCATCAGCCAGATGAACAAATATATCGACGTCACCAAGCCTTGGGCCCTGGCCAAGCACAAGAGCAGTCACCCTCAACTGGAGGTGGTGCTCTACAACCTGCTGGAAGGTCTGCGGGTCGTGGCCGGCCTGATCTATCCCGTGATGCCCGACACGTCGGCCACCATGATCAGGCACCTGGGACTGGATGCCGACGGCCAGTACTACAAGATGGCCTTGGTGGGGGCGTGGAAGATTCTGGTTCCGGGGATCGAGCTTCCCAGGGCCACCACCCTCTTTCCCAGGATCGAGGTTCGCAAAAAGCGACCTGCGGACGCCGGCCATGGGGACGCCAACCCGCAGCCACCGGCGCTTAAGCCTCAAATGACCATCGATGATTTTGCCGGCCTGGACCTGCGCGTGGCCACGGTGCTCAAGGCCGAGGCCATCCCCAGGTCGAGGAAACTGCTAAAACTCGAAGTCGACATGGGTGAGCCCCATGCGCGCACCGTGGTGGCCGGTATCGCCAAGGCCTATACCCCAGGGCGACTGGTGGGTAAGCAGGTGATTGTGGTGGCCAATCTGAAAGCGGCCAAATTGATGGGGGTGCGCTCTGCGGGAATGGTTCTGGCAGCCGCGAACGATGAGGGGCTGGTGCTTCTCACCCTGGACGAAGGCATGCCTCCGGGAACGCCGGTGAGCTAAATGTATAGATTAAGGAGATGCGCAGATGCCCGGCTTTGAAATTTTTGGTGACGAAGAGCGCAAAGAGGTTCAGGATGTGCTGGATAGCGGGGTCTTGTTTCGTTACGGCTTTGACGCCGCGCGCGGCGGCCACTGGAAAGCCAAAACATTCGAAGAGATCCTGGCGCGACGCACGGGGGCTGCGTACAGCCACCTCTGTTCCAGCGGCACGGCGGCATTGAGCATCGCCCTGGCAGCCTGCGGCGTCGGGGCCGGCGACGAAGTGATCGTGCCGCCCTTTACCTTCGTGGCCACCGTGGAGGCGGTGCTGACTGCCGGCGCCGTGCCTATTGTGGCCGATATCGACGAGACTTTATGCCTCGCTCCGGCGGCCATCGAAGCTTGCATCGGACCGCGCACCAAGGCCGTAATGGTGGTCCATATGTGCGGCGCCATGGCACGTATCGACGCCATTGCAAAAATCTGCGCCCATAACCGCCTGGTGCTGATAGAAGATGCATGCCAATCCATGGGGGCCACGTTCAAAGGAAAATCCCTGGGTACCTTCGGGTCCATGGGCTGCTTCTCATTTGACCCCGTAAAGACCATTACCTGCGGCGAGGGCGGAGCCGTTATCACCAGCGATGCCCAATGCTATGCAAAAGCGCACGCCTATGCCGACCATGGACACGACCATATCGGTGATGACAGGGGGGCGGAAGAGCACCCCATCCTGGGATACAATTACCGCATCAGTGAACTGAATGCCGCCGTGGGGCTTGCCCAACTACGTAAACTCGATACCATCCTGGCCATGCAGCGTGAAAACAAGGCCGCCATCAAGACGGCCATGGCCGGGTTTCCCATGGTCAGCTTTCGCCACCTGCCCGACGAGGATGGCGACTCGGCCACTTTCTTGAGCTTCATGCTGCCCGATGAGTCAACCGCCCGCGAAACCAGCCGCAAATTGAACGCCGCCGGCGTGGATGGTTGTTTTTACTGGTACGACAACAACTGGCACTATTTTCGCCAATGGGGCCATCTGAAACGCATGCGCGCGCCCGCCAAATTGCCTGCCCAGCTCTGCGACCATCTGCCGGCCTATGGCGAGATCGAGCTGCCGGCATCAGACCACATCATGGCACGGACCATCAGCATGCAGATCAAGCTCTCATGGAGCCGGGAAGAGTTGGCGGCACGCATCGCCAGGATCGAGGAAGTACTGTC
>CAZGPF010000110.1:0-5404 GCA_964527275.1 uncultured Desulfosarcinaceae bacterium | reverse complement strand
CCCTGTAATAGATGTAGTTTAACCGGCATCGGTTACCGGAAGTTGATCTGGTTTTTTAATGTAACTACTCAGAGCACTTCATCTTCGGCCCTTCAGGCCTTTCCATATAGCGATGCTATTATGAAAAGACCTGAATGACCGAACCTAAAGCACTCTGAGCAGTTACAGTTCGTGCTTTTTTGTGCTTTTTGCCATTACGCTGAGTAGTTACCTGGTTTTTTAATAAATAACAGGGAGGCTGTCAAATGTGAAACCTTAGCCCCGTGGATGAAATTTTTTGTGGATTTCAATGAGCCGTTTTTGAGCCACGTGGGTATAGATCTGGGTGGTGGCGATATCCACATGACCCAGCATCACCTGCACGGCACGCAGGTCGGCGCCACCTTCCAGCAGATGGCTGGCAAAGGAGTGACGCATGCCGTGGGGAGTGACGCGTTGCCGTATGCCGGCATTGAGGGCGTATTTGCGCAACATTTTCCAGAATCCCTGGCGGGTCATCGGTTTACCGGCTCGCGCCACGAAGAGAAAACTGCTGATATGCGTTTTTAGTAGTGCCGGCCGGCCATGCTCCAGGTAGGCGGCAATGGATTCAAGGGCTTTGCGTCCGATGGGCACGATGCGCTCTTTGCCGCCTTTACCCCAGACGCGCACGAATCCAGCCTCTGAGTTGACGCGGGTCAGTTCCAGGCTGACCAGCTCGGATACCCTCAGGCCAGCAGCATAAATCAGTTCCAGCATGGCCGCATCGCGAAGTCCTCTGGGCTTGGTTCCGTCGGGTTGTGCCAGCAAAAGGCGCACTTGTTCGACGCTCAACACCGCAGGGAGCTTGAGGCCGCTTTTGGGCATATCGACCAATTTGGCCGGGTTGTTGTCGATTGTCCGGGAGTAGTGCAGATAGTCGAAAAATCCACGCAAGGTGCCCAGATGACGCGCCCGTGTCTTCGGGCCGCGTCCGCCCCTGCGTAGCGCGATGACATACTTGAGGATGACGGCGGTATCTATCAGGGGGAGGCTCTCGATGCTATGCTGCTTGAGAAATTCCAGGAAGTGGGTCAGGTCCCCTGCATAGGCTTCAACGGTTTTATCGGCCAGCCCCTTTTCGACCACCAAGTGGCTCACATATTGATCCACATAACCGTTGAGGTCTACAGAAGAGGGCATGGCAAACTCAAATTGCGTTGATGTCGAAAGATGTACTGAGTTGATTGAGCACCATGGCACCTTCCTCCTGGACCACCACCTGGTGCTCGATGCGCACGCCACCCCATTGGGGCAGATAGACACCCGGCTCCACGGTAAGAATCATGCCGGCTTGCAGCACACTCTCCTTGATGGGGCTCAGCCGCGGCCCCTCATGCACGGCCAACCCCGTGCCGTGCCCCAGCCCGTGGCCGAATTTTCCTTTATATCCCCGCCTACGGATATATTGCCTGGCAACTGAATCCACCGTCTTGGAGCTGACCCCGCTTTTGATGGCCGCCAAGGCCTTTTGCTGCGCTTCCAGCACGGTCTGGTATACCTTCAAAAAAATTGCATCGGGCGTTCCCAGAATTACCGTGCGGGATGTATCCGAGCAGTAACTGTTGAGTCGGGCACCCCAGTCGAAAAGGATGGGTTCTCCGACGGCGATGGGACGATCCGTTGGAATGGCGTGGGGCAGGGCGCTGTTGGTCCCGGCGGCCACGATCACCGGAAAGGCGAGGGCGTCTGCTCCGGCCTCGCGCATGCCGCGTTCCATGGACCAGGCCACCTCCTTCTCGGTCATTCCCGGCCTGAGGCCGCATACCACATTGCGGTAGACAGACTCAGCCAGGGACAATGCTTGGCGGGTTTTTTCGATCTCCTCTTCCGATTTGATCAGACGCATGCCCTCCACCAGATCCTCCAGAGGAATCAGTTCTATATTCACGGCGGCGGCGGAGAGCTCTTTTTTATATTCGTTTATCTGACGAACGGTGACACGCACGCTCTCGAAGCCCAGCTTACAAATATTGTGACGCTTGGCCAGATCGGGGAGCATCTTGGCCAAACCTTTGCGATAGATAACCACGTTGAAAAGGGGTGCTTCATTACCCGCCTGGACTGCAAACCGCGAATCGGTAGCCAGGATGAGCCTCTTCTGGGTGATAAGCAAGGCCCCGGCGGATTCGTCGCATTGATGATCTTCGCCCGAAAATCCACTCAAATAGAGGCGGTTCTCCTCGATGAGCACCAGCAGGGCGTCGATTCGATTTTTTACCAATAATTTCCGGAGGGTATTGATGCGTGATGCGTTCATTGGAGTCTCGTTGGTGTTTGACTTCAGTCTGCGGCTAAGTCTATATTACCAACCTCGGCTGCATGGCTTGCAGACCACTTCATAACAAAGTTAAAAGGAATTTGCATAATAAAAATCAGCAACAAAGGATGCCCCATGCAAATTTTGACCCACCAAGCTATCGATCAGAAACTTTGTGGCCGACCCATGGAGGTGGAAGAGGGGGCCAGCCGGGTTGAACTCATTACCCTTCCGTCCATGTCCGCCGATGAATGCGGGCTGGTGCATGGCGGATTCGTGTTCGGGCTGGCCGACTATGCGGCCATGTTAGCCGTAAACCATCCGAACGTGGTCTTGGGCGCGGCGGATGTAGAATTTCTCAAACCTGTACGCGTTGGAGAGACGATTTGTGCCCATGCCAAGGTCGAGCAGGTAGGAGGCAAAAAACATCGGGTGTCGGTCAGCGTGGATCGCGATGGAGAGATAATCTTCAAAGGGATCTACACCTGCTTTGTCCTGGAGAGCCATATTCTGGAATCAACGGGGAAAAGATAGTGGGTTTCATATGAACGCCGTGCAAGAATCGAAGCGCGTCGGATTGGTGTTGTGCGGCTGCGGCGCATGGGACGGCACCGACATTCACGAAACAGTGCTGACGATGCTCGCCTTGGAACGGGCCGGCGCCACCGTTGTCTGTGCCGCGCCGGATATGCGCCAACTACATGTATTGAACCATCAGTCCATCGAGGAGATGGACGAAACACGGCAAGTCACGATTGAGACGGCAAGGTTGGCGCGGGGAGATGTCATCGACCTGAAAGCCCTGTCCGGTGACGATCTGGATGCCGTGATCCTGCCAGGCGGCCACGGCGCTATCAAACAGTTGAGTCAATTTGCCATCCAGGGTCCGCGAACAACCGTGAATGCCGAGCTACAACGTCTGCTCGATGAGATGGCCAGGGCGCAAAAACCAATCGGCGCAATTTCGGCGGCCGCCATCACTCTCGTAAGAGCCCTGCATGCATCTCGTCCACGAGTAACTATCGGTAATGATCAGGCAACAGCAACGGCCTTGAAGACCATGGGTGGGAGGCATCAAGCCCGCAAAGCAGATCAGATTCACATAGACAGGCAAAACCTCATCATCACTACTCCGGGCTATATGGCATCATCACGTATCACGCAGGTTGCAGTCGGAATTGAAAAGCTGGTCCAGACCGTATTGGCGATGACGGTCGATAACAGGCGTCCGTCTTGAGGCCCGCAAAAGCCGGGCCGGATCAGAAGCGCATGATCATGCCCAGTCGAACCACACTGTCATCTAACTCCCACTCCTCGTCTGTGGTCTCCATCTCGATGTCATAATTGGCAAATTCGATAAACAGGGAGGCATTTTCAACGATACGCAGACCGACGCCCATCGTATGGGACCTATAGAGTTCGGAATCCATAAACGAGAGTATCCTGGGCGCATAGGAGAGAGTGCCGAAAAGCTCCAGGGGAATCGGCATGAGGTGACTCGGAAATACATAGGCCACGCGGCCAGAAAATGCAAAGGCCCCTACATCGCCCGACAATCCTCGATACTCGGCATTTCCGAAAGTCGCGTTCAGACCGATTTCACAAGCCAGTCCCGGCGCTATGAGTTCGTTGCCCACCATGAGGTCAAGGGCCAGCCATCGATAATCGGGATCACTGCTATTGGAATTATTGTCACCGGAATTATCGCCCTCGGTATAGACCCCCCTTAGGCCGCGTTTCAAATATCCGCTATCCAAATATCCTTTGTAATGAACACCTCCCGCCACCGATGTGTCTCCGGCACTCAAATTGAATTCATAGCCGTCGGCCCAGCTCAGGCCGGAAAGTAGCATGCCGAACATCACCATCAGAATAATCTTTCTCATCGTCTCTCCTTTTCATTATCGCAATGGCTTGGATTGGGCAGCCATCTTAAAAAATTTCTGATATCAAACATAAAATAAACAGGCAAGAACTTGTTTAACATCCTACCTGAACGAAAACCTTTTGTCAGCGTTCACAGGGTACCGAATCTGCCGCGTTGCCCGGCCTTTGAGGTAATAAAGTACATCTGCAAGCCCGGACGGTATGCTATCCGGCACCTAAGCAAACGCTTACAGTGCCGTAGCTTATCACCTCTTATTCACTTCAACCCCCTGAACAGGTACAACCTTTTTCCTCGGTTAATTTCATGGCCTCCATACGCCAATCTCTGGTTTCCCTGAAAGCGAAAATCCCGCCAATTCAATGCAACCGATACGTCCGGCAAAAATTTCAGAGCCCTGGGAGATCAGATCTCCCGAAGAACCGCCCGAAATGATCAACCCCCTTTCGACCTTCTGATCTGCAAGCAAGTGCAAAGCAGAAAACAATTCCGAAGGTGGACGCCCCAAAATCATTTTGCGGCCTTTGGGGAACCCATATATTCTTGACATTCCAACAGTTTGCCGATAAAAATCGTGTGTATTCAATTTTGCCGTCGCAAACATAGACCTTGGTCAAATGATTTTGGTTAGACCAGGGGGAGGAGATAACGCGATTATCTCCGACCGCTGGCGTAACCAAAATTCTTCTCCTTAATCCTTTAGAGCGGCCTGCCTGGGTGGCGGAATTGGTAGACGCAAGGGACTTAAAATCCCTCGCACTGATAGTGCGTGCCGGTTCGATTCCGGCCCCAGGCACCAGCGCAAAAACCATGGGGATTGGGGAGCTAGCCGTTGTTGCTTATTGATATTCAGGAGGAGAAAATGAATAAGGCCGATCTCATCAACGATATAAAAAATAGAAACGGCTTTACGCGTCAACAAGCCGAAAGGGTTGTCGAGATTTTCTTTGGCACCATGTCTGACGCGCTATCCAACGGCGAACGCGTTGAGATCCGTGGTTTCGGAAGTCTTGTTGTAAAGGATTATAAAACCTACACCGGGCGTAATCCCAAGACGGGTGAGCCTGTCGTGGTCAAGCCCAAGAAACTGCCGTTTTTTCGCTGCGGCAAGGAGTTGAAACTGCGTGTCGATCACTCATAGAGATAAAGACCTGAGAATAATCGTATCCTTTTAATCGGATTGACTGGCGATGATGAATATTAGGATTGTATTTATCCATAATTATATTCCAATTTTATGC
>CAZGPF010000109.1:0-5463 GCA_964527275.1 uncultured Desulfosarcinaceae bacterium | reverse complement strand
TGACCTGCTCGCAGCTGTCCTGGAATGCCTTCCTGGGCCTGAACCGCAGGCATTATCTCGTCGACAACGTGGCGGTCTGAATTGGAGGCCGTAGCTATGTCTTGATGATTTTTTTGCTCATCAAGTGTCTTGACCAATTTATCTATCAAAAGGTCCAGAGGCATTGTTAACTCTCCTTAATGGTTTTTATATGTTTCCTGCCATAATGGATTATATTTTTGTGGCGGCCCTGAATCATCGCTCTCCCATTGATTCGTTTAGAGTTTTGGTTATGGGTTTAGAAAGATAGCTGAATACCGTGCGTTTGCGGGTACGTACTTCAACCATGGCGGTCATTCCAGGGTCGATTTCCATGGGACGGTTACCCGGGCCGGTTTTTTCCGGCAGGGAGAGGACACGCACTTGTACACGGTAGTAGAAGCCTTCGCCGCTACGCGGGTTGACCTCCTTGAGAGCGTCCGGGCTGATGTAGATCACTTCGCCTTCAGCGCTGCCGTAAATGCTGAAGTCGTAGGCGTCTAGCTTAATGGTGGCTGGCAGGCCGAGTTTTAGCGAGGCTACGTCGGCGGTGTTGAACTTGGCTTCAATTATCAGCTCGCTGGTAGTGGGCAGCATTGTTAGTACTATATCGCCGGCGCTTACGGCTGCTCCAAGAGTGGTAATTTCGATTTCTTTGACTACTCCATCCATGGGGGCCCGCAACTCGGTGTGCGAAAGCAGGGTGGTGCGCTCCCGCAAGAGCTGCTCCTGGGCGGCGAGTTCTTCTTCGGCGGCGGTCATATCCTTCTGGGCGTCGCGAAAATAGGTGTTGCGCACGTTGACCAGTTTTCCATCGAGTTCCGATTCCTGGCGCTGGAGCCGTATGAGCTCCACCTTGCCTGCGTCACCGCCCTCTACAAGCGGTTGTAAGACGCTCAGTTCGGCGCGCACGAGCTTGCGGGTTTTTTTAATTGCGGCAATGCCTTCGTGCAGGGCTTTTTGCCGGCGCTGGAATAGTAGGCGCTGGTTGCGTCGAAAATTGGGGTAGCCTTCAAGCTCAGGGGGAAAGGTCAGTTTAGTGCCGTAAACTTCGGCGCGCAGGCGCGTCAGCATGGCCCGCAGGGCCGCAACTTTGTTGAGGCTATCTTCATAGGAGGCCTGGGCCCGGCTCTGTTCCAGCAGGGCCACGAGCTGGCCTTTTTCGACGGCCTGGCCCTCTTCGACGAACAGTTTTTCGAGTACTCCGGAGTCGGCGGCCTGGATTACCTGGGTGCGGGCGGCGGCTATGACTTGCCCGTAGGCGCGGGTTACTTCGTCTATCAGCATGGTGTTAGACCATATCCCGAAGGCCACCATGCCGATGAGCACGATGGCAATCGTCCATGTGGCACCGCTGATTTTTTTGCCTTCTACTTTCAGCGCGCCGTCTTCCGATGGCGGGGTCTGCGGTTTAGAGTTCGTGGCGGTCATTGGTTTGCTCCCCCTGTTTGCCTCGGGGCGGCGGCAGGCCTTGCTTTTTTTATATAGGGCTGCATCGGCGCGGATGCGGGCGGCCGGGCCGGTTTACCGGCGTTGTTTTGGTTTTGGGCCTGCTTTTGGTTCAGTTGGCTGATAACTGTGTCACGGGGACCGTCCAGGACCACTCCCTGAGGGGTGATCACGATTATGCGGTTAACGATGCTCAACAGGTCTTTTTTGTGGGTGACGATCACGAAGGTCTGGCCAGGCGCAACGGCGGTTTTCATGGCCGCAATGCAGGCTTGTTCGGTGCCCGAGTCCATGGAGGCCGTGGGTTCGTCGAGCAGCCACATCTTGGGCCGGGCAATGAGCAGGCGGGTAAAAGCGACTAATTGCTTTTGACCACCGGATAGTCCTTGGCCGCCTTCGGTAATGGGGGTGTCGAGTCCTTCGGGACGCGCCGAGATGAGCTTGGTAAGCCCTGTGACCTGGGCGGTTGCGAGGATGGTGTCGTCGTCGGTGGCGGGCAGGCCGAGCATCAGGTTGTCGCGCATGGTTCCGCTGAAAAGCCGGCACTGTTGGGGAAGATAGCCGATGCATTCGTTGCGGCGATCCGCCAGGATTTGCTGGAGATCAAGGCCGTCCAGCATCACGGTGCCGCTCTCGGGCTTGACCAGTCCGGCAAGCAGCTTGAGCAGGGTGCTTTTGCCAGCGCCGATGGTGCCCACGATGGCGACTTTTTCGCCGGCCCCGATTTCAAGGTGCTTGATGTTTACGACCGGGGCCTTGCCGGAATAGACGAACTCTACGTTGTCCATGGTCAGACGGCCTTTGATGGTGGCCGGGGCCAAGGGGTTTTCAATGGCGTAGTTGTCGGACTGCAGGGCAAAGAGCTTTTCGAGGTTTTCCATGGCTACGCGAGCATGGGCCCACTGGACCATAAGTCCTGGCACCATGTTGATCGGCCTCAACACACGGCCGGAGATAATGGAGCAGGCGATGATCGAACCCATGGTGAGTTCGGCGGTAGTGATGGCGAGGGTGGCACCGGTGATGATGAGGGCCACGTAGCTGAACTGCTGTATGCTGGCGGCAAAAAATGAGGCCATTTCGTTCAGGCGCTTGGTTTGCATATTTTCGTCGATGGTCTGTTGGGACAACTCGTTCCAGCGACCCATCATTCGCCATGAGCCGCCGGAGCTTTTAAGCATTTCGGCGCCGTTGATGGCTTCCACCAGCAGTCCCTGGCGGCGGTTACCGACCACGGTTTCGGTTTTGGAGTGCTTGGCGATGGCGCGTTTGAACGATAGGCCGACGCAGACGGCGATTATGAAGGCCACTGTAGGTATGGCGGCCATGTAAGGTCCGCCGATAAGAAAGATGATGAAGATGAAAAAGATGGTAAAGGGCGCGTCGCCGACGAGGTACACGGTGATGGAGGTGGCGAAGGCCCGCACAGTTTCAAAGCCGCGTACCTTAGCGGCGAGGGTGCCGATGCTGGCCGGGAATTGATCCAGGCGGACACCCAGCATGCGGGAGAAGACTCCGTGGGCGAAGTCGAGGTCGATATCATGGACTCTGCGGTTGATGATCACGGCCCGGGAGATTTTTATGCCGAACTCGACGAGGATTGCAATCAAAACGCCCACGCTGAGCACGATTAGGGTCGGGATGCCGCCGGTAGCGATGACGCGGTCATAGACTTGCATGGTGAAGAGCGATGAGGCCAGGAGCAGTATGCTGGCCAGCAGGGAGGCCAATGCGGTCTGGACGATCCAGATGCGATCGGTGTTGAAGACGCGTTTAAACATGGCTTTCGCGGTGGCGGACGGGGCGATTTGTTCGACTGCGTGGGCCGCAAGGAAGACGGTTCCTTGGGGCCATTTTGTTGTGCGCTCCCATCCGTCGGGGCCTTCGAAGCGCCATGCGCCGTCGGCGTCGGCGTCGCGCGAACATAGGTAGCGGTACCCTTTGCCGGGAACTATGGCTACCATGGGCAGGGCGCTTTCAAGAGGCTCGGCGCGCCAGTGTTTAGCTGTGAGTCCAAGACAGGCAAATAGTTCGAGCACGGCTCTTTGTATGACCGTCGGGCTCTTGTCCTCCTCGATGGCCGCGATGAGGCGGTTGCGATCCCGCCGGATCAGCCTGCCGACGCAACCGGTGCCCGATACGAGCCGGCCGGCCAGCCAGGCGATGTCGAATTCACCGGTAAGCTGGGGGGACTCCATTGGCTGGGGCTGGTCGGCCTGGCCATTGGTCTGGTCGACGATCCTGAGAGGTTCGACCTTGCCTATGGGTAGGGGCATATTCATGAACTTGGACTTTTCATGCTTAGATCTTTAGCCATGCCAACTCTCCGGTTTGCAGACGCAACCTGTATGCGGCGATCAACAGTTTCACCTCAGCTTCCGCCAGGCTGTACTCTATGTTTGTTCGTTCCTGCACCGCGTTAAGTAGTTCAAGCCAGGTACGTTTGCCCGCGAGAAACATTCTTTGATAAGATTCGAATAGCTCTTTTTGTATTGCTGCGGAGGCGCGAAGCACGGTTACGATATCCTTCGTGGATCTATAGGTCTCCATTTCGCTACTCACGGTGGTGAGAATGTTGCGGCGTATGAAACTGTATTGGCCACGCGCGGCGTTCTCCTTGGCCTTGGCGGAGCGAACTTTTGACAGGGTACTCAGTCCACCCCCCAGTGCGGAGGAGAGGCCTAAATAGTAACGCTCTGCGGTACTTTCTTCGGCCTCTGGACCGTTTCCTTTTGTACTTTCCCAGCTCACGAAGAGGGTCGGAAAGATCGCCTTTTGGGCTTGAATTGCCTGGGCTTTGACAATTTCTATTTCGGCGGCGGCCAGGCGTAGGCCCGGATGGTAGTCCAGACAACGACGGATGACGTCGCCGACTCTAAAAGTATAATGGGTTCTATCGTCCACGGTAACGATCTGTTTCAGCGAGACGTGTTCGCCGACCAGTTGGGACATGGCCACGGCGGCGCTCCGCTCGCTCTCCTTCATGCGGTTGACTTTATCGTGTACCTGGCCGATGCGTGATATTACGAGGTTGTAATCGCCTTTCCCCGATATGCCGGCTTCGATCCTCCGCTGGGTCAGAGATCCCAGATAAGCCAGATGCTGCAGGCTGGACTCGTAAACATCGCGGCCGCGGGAGGCGCGCAGCAGGATTTCGTAAGTGTTGATCACCTTGAGTGCCAACGAGTAGCGGACTTCATGGATGGACAATTGGGCTTTTGCGTGCTGCAATTGGGCTAATTTGAGACCGGCGAATAAGCGCCCGCCAGCGTACAACGGCTGCCGGATTTCAAATTCAAGCAGGCGGTTGTCGTCCCAGGCTTCCGCTTCCAGTGTGGGTGCCGGGAAAAACTGCCATTTGGCTTCGGAGACTCCGGCCTTGGCGGCCGCGGCGGTGTAGCGCTGGATAAGCACCTGAGGGTTGTTGGTAATGGTTTTGATAACGAGACGCTCAAGGGTCCAGCCCGTGACGGCACCGGAAGCTGAGGCGGTGGGGACAGAGGTAAAACCCAGGACCATTGCGGTCACAAGGGCCACTGGCACAAGGAGTCCAGCCCATGAACGAAGAGTCGTTTTAGCGTGCAAGTAGAGTATTGAGAAGAAATCAGTATACATCGAAAATATCATTCAGACTCAATTACTGGTTACGGTTTCGATAAAAGCGCGCTGTAGCAGCCTGCGCGCTTCAATTGAAATTCACTCAAGATAACCATTTGGTTCAAATTTTACCTTATTATAAATCATCAAACTACACAATAAGTAAATTTTTACCTGATATTTACACCTAGTACTATTAGTCTATACCTTAATAGAACCTCTACTATCACCATTAAAATAAAAACCTGTCAAGCCTTTTTATCTGTATAAATTTCTGTAACCAAGCGATCCTGCAACAAAATTGTCGATTAACAGCCCCCTGAGGAAGGATGGATATCATAATGTGCTCGTAACTACTCAGAGCACTTCATCTTCGGCCCTTCAGGCCTTTCCATATAG
>CAZGPF010000108.1:0-5470 GCA_964527275.1 uncultured Desulfosarcinaceae bacterium | reverse complement strand
TTGGTACCTTAAAGGCCCGGCAACAAAGCAGATTCGGTGCCCTGTGAACGCTTACGCCGCTTTTTGTTATGTTCGCGGTCGGTAAGAAAAATCATTTGTTGATATAAAAACCGTGTGTAACCATTCCTACGAATTTCGATGCTGGTGACGGATTCAAAGAGGCCCAAGGCCTCAAAGAGATCAACATCACAAAGATCACCCGGATGAACCGCGAATATATTAAAACCAGCCTGGCTTCATCCATCAAATAACTTTTAGTAAGAGGAGCCATTGATGAATCAGTGGATGGGAGCTCTGAATAAATTCGGTCGATTATCGCAAAGCGATACCCTGATGGGCATACTGTTGAATGCTGCCATTGCAGTTGTCGTGGCGCTGATCGTCTGGTTGATTATTAAAACCGGCTTGCGATTGGTAAAAAAACGGCTGAGCAGTCTGGAGCGGGTCGAGATCGACGGCCGGCTCTTTTTGATGGTGCGCAAAGCGCTGGGGATGGGCCTGATACTTTTCCTGGGAACGTTCCTGATCAGGCTGTTCAAGATCCAAATGGTCGAACCACTGTTTCATGCTCTCTTTGTCATCTTCATCGCCATGCCGGTAAAGGGATTCATGCTGATCATCTTCCAATATGTCGAAAAAATGTGGGCTGACAAGACCGAAACTAAATTAGACAATGTCATATTCGACCTGCTCATTCGCTTCTCGGGAGCCATTGTCTATGCGGTGGCGGTTATCCTCGCCCTGGATATCATGGGAGTCAATGTGATGCCCTTTGTGGCCGGCGCCGGCGTGTTGGGTGTGGCGGTCGGTTTCGCGGCTAAGGACACCCTCTCAAATCTTATCGCCGGCATTTTGCTGATCATAGATCGTCCTTTTGAAATCGGTGACCGTATCGAGGTGTGGAGCGCGCCGGTCGATAGCTCCAGTTGGGGCGATGTAATAGATATCGGACTGCGCGCCACCAAGATTAAAACCACGGACAATATTGTCATCGTGATCCCCAACAATGAAATTATGAAACGCGACATCGTCAACTATACCCAGATCTCATCCTCCATTCGTGTGCGCATCAATATCGGAGTGGCCTATGATGCCGATATCGAGCATGCCAAGGAGGTCATCGTGAGTGTCGCCGAAAGCGCCGACTGGGTTCAAAAAGATCCGGCTCCCAAGGTTGTAGTGCGCCATCTCGGTGAATCTTCGGTTGATCTGCAATTGCGGGTCTGGATCACGGACGCGCGCAGGCGCATGGACACGATCTCTTTTGTAACCGACACGGTCAAGGCCGCGTTCGACAAAGCGGGCATTGAGATCCCGCTGCCGAAACGTGATATTCATCTCATTTGGAAGTCCGAGAATAAGACGCCTGCGTGATTACAAATCCGCGAGTTCAATTGTGACTCTCTTTTTAAGGATGCTACGGGCGGTCTTCTGAAACTGATCGGCGGTATCGGTGACATAGATCCGCAACCTGCCGCGAGTCCCGTTTCGCTGCGTCCTGGCTTTCTTGCCCACCTTCTGGTGGGCGGCAACCTGGGCGGCAATGGCCTCGGCTGAATCGACCAGTATCACCTGCCGGCCGATTTTGCGCTGGATTACTTTCCTTAAAACCGGGTAGTGAGTACACCCCAAAATCAGTGTATCGATCCGTCTCGTCTTCAGCGGCAGCAGGTATTTTCGAACGATCATGGCTGTTACAGGCTTCTCAAACCACCCCTCTTCTACAAGGGGAACCAGCAGGGGGCTGGGAGACTGGTAGACATAGGCATCTGGTGCGTAGGCCTTGATTCTCTTGGCGTATACTCCGGAGGCGATAGTGGCGTGGGTACCGATGACCCCTATGCGCTGTTTGGGCGAGCGCTCCACGGCCAGGCGGGCGCCGGGACCGATGACTTCAAAGACCGGCAGCTGATAATGACGGCGAACGGCTTCATAAGCATGGCTGGATGCCGTATTGCAGGCAATCACGATCATGTGCGCTCCGCAGCGTACCAAAAAGTCGGTATTTTTCAGGGAGTACTTGACGATGGTATGTGGACTTTTACTGCCATATGGAGTGCGGGCCGTATCACCCAGATAGATTATCTCCTGTCCGGGCAGGTGGTGCATGAGCGTCCGTACGACGGTCAGGCCGCCTATGCCGGAATCAAATACGCCGATCATGATGTCTTGAGAAATTTTGCATGGAATTAAGCAGCTTTAAAATTCAAATTATTGCTCCAATTTCGTAACTACTCAGCGTAATGGCAAAAAGCACAAAAAAGCACGAACTGCAACAATTCTATCTCGAACTGTAACTGCTCAGAGTGCTTTAGGTTCGGTCATTCAGGTCTTTTCATAATAGCATCGCTATATGGAAAGGCCTGAAGGGCCGAAGATGAAGTGCTCTGAGTAGTTACCCAATTTCTTGCGCACACAAGCCTCTATGTATTCGTCATCCAGATCGACATTTATGCCGGGGCAGAGAGCGGCCATCACGCGCCAATTGGCGATATCCACCAGCACACCGGGAATATAGGGCCATTGCTGGCACATGCGCGGCTTCACCGCATGAATCGTGCAATTGCCTTGGTAAAAAATGCAATAGCCGTCGGCCCCTTGGGTCAATACGTATCGGCGACCCGAGGGCGCGCAAAAGGCTTTTATAAACTCGGCGACCGAGAGGCCAAGAAACCCGGCGATGGCATTCATCTCTGCGGCGGTAAGATAGCTGCCGCCAAAACCGTGGCAACAGTCTCCGCACTGGGTACAGGCAAACAGAGGGCTATCAGATCTCATGGCGGCCATCTATGGCGCATTTCAGCGTCATTTGATCGACATACTTCAAATCGCCACCTACTGGTACACCGGAGGCAATGCGGGTGACCTTAACCGCGAAACGCGCCAACTGCTGGGCGATATAAGCGGCGGTGGATTCACCTTCCACGCTGGTGCCGGTGGCCACAATGACCTCCTTTACCCTGCCTTGCTGCATGCGGTTATACAGCTCGCGAAAACGCAGCTTCGAGGGATCGATACCGTCCATGGGAGCAAGCACGCCGCCCAGTACATGGTAGAGCCCGCGAAAAGCCCCCGACTTTTCGATGGAAACCATATCCGCCGGCTGCTCTACGATGCACAGCACCGCAGCATGACGGGAGCTGTCTGTGCATATATGGCACTGCCGCGTGTCGCTCAGGGCAAAGCACATGTCGCAAAGTTTTACCTTCTGCTTTACGCTCACGATGCTACGGGCCAACTGCTCAGCCTCGGCCATTGGTTTACGCAAGACGTGAATGGCCAAACGTTCGGCGGTTTTCTCGCCGATGCCTGGCAGTCTGGAGAAGTTGACAATTAACTCTCGAATAGATTCAGGATAGTGCCGCATGAATCACGTCTTTATATCAGGCCGGGGATATTCATGCCGCCGGTGATTTTGCTCATTTCACCGGCCACCATCTCACGGGCTTTATTCAGAGCATCGTTGGTGGCGGCGAGTACCAGGTCTTGCAGCATGTCTACATCTTCAGGGTCCACCACCTCCTTGTCGATGGCAATGGATAAGATCTGCTGACGCCCATTGGCCACCACATTGATCATTCCGCCGCCGGCCGAAGTTTCAACTGTTCTATCCGCTACCTCCTCCTGCATTTTCAAAATTCTAGATTGAAGCTTCTGAGCTTGCTGCATCATGTTTCCCATTCCCTTCATGGGCATACCCTCCTATGGTGTTTTAATGTCAATCAGCGTGCCGTTAAACAGATCCAGGGCCTCAACCACCAGCGGATGGGCCATGGCTTGCCGTCTTAACTTGCTTGACTTCTCTTTTTCTTCTCGCTTGACCGCAGCGGCCTTGAAGTTGGCCTCCAGCTCCAGCCTTACCGGCCGCCCCAAGTATTGGCCGCAAATACCCTCCAGGCGCGTAAGATTTTTTTTTACGCTCTTGAATGTGAATGCGTTGCCGGCGACGACGAGCGTCATTTTTTCGTCGTCGGAGTATCTCAGTATGCACTTGTTGAGGAATCCGGCCAGCGATGGTTTTTTCTTCTCCGCCTCGGCAGTGACCAACTTCCAGAGCCGCTCGCCATCCATGGGAACATCAGCCGGAGCCGGATTTTTTTCCTTTTCCCGGGAGTCCTGCGTAACCAGCGCCTCTGATGGTTCCCCGCTCTTTTCGTTGGTCAATACGGGAGCACCGGTCTCCAGCGCGCCGTGATCACGGCTGCTCCTGGACTGTAACTGATCCAGGCTCTCGATCAAGGTCTCGATTGGCAGCGCGGGTGCGGTCTGAAAAAGCTTCAGGAAAACCATCTCCAATCCCAGTCTGGGCTGGCTGGAGAACTTAACAGCCGGTTCGGCCTGGAACAGGAGATCAAATATCTGAAGCAGATAGGCGTGCGGTACTTCCTTAACATGCGTTTGCATCTGTTTTAATTCCTGGCGAGGTAGATCGACTACCTTGTCGGCCCCCGAGCCGAGCTTCAACAGGGTCAGGTCATGAAAGTAGGAGACCAGATCAACATAAAAACGCTGGATTTCGTATCCATTTCGCCAGACCGCATCGATTTGCCGCAGTACGCCTTGAACATCGCGTTTAAAAACGGCATCGGCAATATCGTGCAGATGTTTGCGATCCACGATACCCAAGAGATCACTAATCATTTGAACCGTCACCGGGCCTTGGGCACAGGCCAGCACATGATCCAGCAGACTCAACCCGTCCCGGATACTGCCGCCGGCCTCCTGGGCAATCAACATCAAACTCGGTGTATCTATATCGACCTTTTCCTGCCCGCAGATGAATTCGAGATGCTTCACTATGGCATCGCCGTCGATCCGTCGCAGGTCATGGCGCTGGCAGCGCGAAAGAATGGTTACGGGAATCTTGTGTACCTCGGTGGTAGCGAACATGAACATTACGTGTTCCGGCGGTTCTTCCAATGTTTTGAGCAGGGCATTGAAGGCGGCCAGAGAGAGCATATGCACTTCATCAATGATATATATCTTGTATCGACCACGGGTTGGCATGTATTTGAGATTTTCCCGTAGCTCCCGCACCTGATCAACTCCGTTGTTGGAGGCGCCATCTATTTCATAGACATCGGAGGAGTTTCCGGCGGTAATTTCCTTACACTCCTGACACTTGTTACAAGGCGTGCCCGTGGGGCCGTCTTCGCAGTTCATAGCCTTGGCCAGGATACGCGCCACCGTGGTTTTACCAGTTCCTCGCGGACCGACGAACAGGATGGCGTGAGCAACGCGGTTGGCGGCAATGGCATTGGATAGGGTGCTGGTCACATGTGACTGGCACACCACCTCATCGAATTTCTGAGGCCGATATTTACGCGCAAAAACCTGGTAGCTCATGGATCGCTCCTGATTAATAGGCGGGGCTCAATCATTCCACCTGCTCCGGCAGCCTGTTACCGATGCTTTGCCCCACGCCACAATTCTGCATAAAGATGCTCCTCTCCTTTAAGCCCTGCATATC
>CAZGPF010000107.1:0-5501 GCA_964527275.1 uncultured Desulfosarcinaceae bacterium | reverse complement strand
TATATGGAAAGGCCTGAAGGGCCGAAGATGAAGTGCTCTGAGTAGTTACTATCTGATTTTGAGGAGTGCAGATCCATGGGCAATCAAATCCGCACCGCCTTCCTGCTGAGCGTTATGACCGTGTTCGTGATTCTCATGGGCCGTCTCCTGGGCGGGCCTTCTGGAATGGTGATGGCCTTTATTTTGGCTATGGCCATGAATTTTGTCAGCTACTGGTTTTCAGACAAGATCGTGCTACGCATGTACCGCGCCACCGAGGTCACCGGGCAGCAGGAACCCGAGCTATACCGCATGGTAGCCGGCCTGGCCCAAAATGCCCGCCTGCCCATGCCCAGGATCTATATCATCCCCAAGGATGCGCCCAACGCCTTTGCCACCGGCCGCAATCCGCAACACGCCGTGGTAGCAGTCACCCAGGGGCTGCTCAAACTCCTAAGCCCGGATGAGGTCAAGGGTGTATTGGCTCATGAGATGGCCCATGTCAAAAACCGCGACATCCTGGTGGGCTCCATCGCTGCCACCATGGCCGGTACCGTGATGATGCTAGCCAGCATGGCCCGCTGGGCAGCTATCTTCGGCGGCGGTCGCGGCGACGATGACGAGGGCGGCCTGGGAGGCTTGGGTCTGATCGTCATGTCAATCCTGGCGCCCATCGGTGCCATGATAATCCAGATGGCCATCTCACGCTCCCGCGAGTACCTGGCCGACGCCACCGGTGCCAACCTGGCAGGCGGCAGCAGGGGACTGGCCGGCGCCCTGCACAAGCTGGGCAGCTACTCCAGGCAGATTCCCATGCAGGCCAATCCTTCCACGGCCCACATGTTCATCGTCAACCCCTTGACCGGGCGCGGATTGATGAACCTCTTCTCCACCCATCCTCCCATGCAAGAGCGCATTGCCCGCCTGCGAGGCACAACGCCCCAAGGCTCACCCCCGGCACCACCCCGGCCGCCGAGAGCTGGCCGGGACAAGGCCATGGACCGTGGCCGGGCCATGTGGGACGAGCTGTCCAAATAGATACCCGCCATAGAACCAGGCCCCGGCAACGATGGATCTTGTGCCCTGCGGCTATCGCTGCAGGGCTTGGTTTAGAATTGCCGGGGCCCACTGAGGTGTGCCCAGGGCGTGAACATGGGTGTAGGTGGCCAGGACATTTTTGCGGCACATGCCGTCCCGGCCATCGACGATACCGTTGCCGCGCTGCATGGTAAAGGCCATGTTGACTTTTGCGGGGTTCCATTTTTCAACCGTGGAGTAGTGGAACTCATGCCCTTTGATCTGCTCGCCAACCTTATAGTAGGGGTTGTCGCGGTCGATGGTCAGGATGGTGTAGCCATGACCCTGGGGACGTTTGGAAAAACCGAAGGTGATCGGCAGGACAGCGGTCATGGGATATGTTTGTCCGTCCAGGATCAGGGCTTCGCCCAGATACATCAGTCCGCCGCACTCGGCGTAAATGGGTAGTCCCTCCTCGGCCTGGGCCTTGACCTGCTCGGCGTAGGCGCGATTTTGGGAGAGGCGGGCGGCGTGGGTTTCGGGAAAGCCGCCGCCGATATAGAGGGCATCGACCGGGGGCAGGTGGGTGTCGTGCGAAGGACTGGTGAAAACCAGCCGGGCGCCGGCCTTTTCCAGGGCTTCCAGGTTTTCCGGGTAGTAAAACTGAAAGGCCACATCGCGCATAATCCCGATGCGCGCCAGGTTGCGGCCGCGAGGCGTCGGCCTGGTCATCGAAGGCCGCAAGGATACAGTATTGCCGGTCACATCTTCTCTGGCGGGCTCGGTTTTAGTGGCCGGCTCCTTGAAGCTAATGTCGCTGCAGACCCGGGGCCGTCGCTTTTGCAATCGCCACTGAAAGCTGTTGTCGGCCACCTGCCGTATGGCGTCTAAGTCGATATGCCTCTCGGCCAGATCGCGCATGCAAGCCACGGCATCATGGGCCCAGGTATGCTCCCAGGTGGGCACCAGGCCCATGTGGCGTTCGGGGAAGTGTTGGGCGCGTTGTTTGGGCAGGGCCCCCAGCACGGGTATGCCGCAATGGTACTCGATGCTGTCGCGCAGGATGCGCTCATGCCGCGGTCCAGCCACGCAGTTGAGCACCACACCTTTCAATTTTAGATCGGGATCGAACTGGGTACAGCCGGCTACCACGGCGGCCATGGTGCGGGTGGTCTTGGTACCATCAATACAGAGGATCAGGGGCAGATCGAGCAGCCTGGCCAGTGCGGCCGTGCAGGTTTTGCCGCTGGTATCAATGCAGTCGTACAATCCGCGGTTGCCTTCGATGACGGCGATCGCGGCGTCGCTGCAATGGGAGTTAAAGGATCGGGTGATGGTGTCGGATTCGATCAGGAAGGTGTCCAGATTATAACAAGGCCGACCGGCGGCCAAGGCCAGCCAGCCGGCATCGATATAATCGGGACCTTTTTTGAACGGCGCGACCGTCAGGCCTTGCTGGCAAAGGGCGGCGATGATCCCGACCGAGATGATGGTCTTGCCCGAGCCGCCGCGCAAAGCGCCGATGACAATGCCGGGTTTTCCATTGTCTATCTTCACTGTTCGGGGAGGTTTCAAAGATCTGATTCAGATGGCCTGGATATGAGCTTTAATCTTCGCCTTCGGCCGCGGCTTGCTTTCCGGTTCCCGGCAGACCGTACAAGGAGGTGCTGCCGCTAGACCAGTACTCCAGAACACCGTCGATGATCATCTTGTTGATCACCTTTTTGGCCTCGCGGGGTTTGGCATCCAGGATCTTGGCCAGGTCTTTGAAATAGAACTTGGATTTGACCCTCAATTTCTTGGTCAATCCCGCGACGATTTTCTCTTTTGACTCTTCGTAGTCCAGTGCCATATGGCTAACCTTTCATGAAAAACGGAGAGCCGTTCTGGCGGCCCTCCGTTTGTTTAGCATCGTCTTAGAACTTGAACTGCGTGGTCTGACGCCAAGTATAGTACGCCGGGTCACGAAAGTCGTCGATCAGATGATGGGTAAAGGGCAGTTCGCATTGTTCGAAGAAACGCTCCCACCCGATACGTTCGGCCCAATCGCCGAGACGCTCGTACTTGTCGGCACCGGCCGCGTAGGTTTCAATGATCTTGCGGATGGTTTTGACGGTCTGTTCCCAGCGCGGTGCTTCGTTGGGCAGGAAGGCCACGACGACCTTGGAGAACTTGGGCGCACTGATGCGGTTGGAGACCTTGCCACCGGCCATGATGACGATACCGTCGCCTTCCTTGTCCGCCAGAGGCAGCGAGGGGCACATGGTGTAGCAGTTGCCGCAGAACATGCAGCGTTCGTTGTTGATGGCCAAGGAGTTTACCTTCTTACCCTTGATCTCTATCTTGGCCGGCTTGATGGCCGCAGTGGGGCAGGAGGCGATGGCCAGGGGAATTTCGCAGAGTTTGTCCAGATATTCGTGGTCCAGCATCGGCGGTTTACGATGGTAGCCGAGGATGGCGATATCGGAGCAGTGCACGGCACCGCACATGTTGAGGCAGCAGGCCAGGGAGACACGCACATGGGCCGGCATGTTATGGGCCTTGAACTCGTCGAACAGATCATCCATGACTGCTTTCACCGGACCGGAGGCGTCGGTGGCCGGGGTGTGGCAGTGCAGCCAACCCTGGGTATGGACGATGTTGGTGATACCGGCACCGGTGCCTCCTACTGGGAACTTGTAAGATCCGCCGGCAAACTTGCGGCCTTCCAGATCGTCGACCAGAGGTTTGACCTTGGACTCGTCATCCACCATGAATTCGATGTTGTTGCGGGTGGTCCAGCGCACGTGGCCGCCGCAATGCTTGTCGGCGATGTCGCAGATTTCGCGAATCAAGGTAACCGACATCAGGCGGGCACCGCCGACACGTACGGTGAAAACCTTGTCGCCGGTCTCTGAAACGTGAACCAGAACACCGGGTTGCAGGATCTCGTGATAGAGCCATTTGCCTTTGTTGGCCGCGATAATCGGCGGGTAAAATTCATCATACTTGCGAGGACCGATATCGGTGATGCGGTTCACCATCGGTTTGTCGGGATTATATCCTGAAGAAACAAATGCCATTGTTTGCCCCCTTATCTTAGATGGTCTTTGCGGAATGCTTCCACATCACGATCCCAGCCGCCTTCAACCTCCTCTTCCTTCCAGAAGATGTACGGGTTGTGGCGCGGCTCTTGAACCATACGGACATCCGGCTCTCTGTCCATGGCCTCGAGCAGTCTCTGGAGACCCTGACGTTTCATCAATTCGCCCAGACGTTCGCGGTTTTTGCCTTCCTCCATCCAGTAGTCCCAGATGGGTTCGATGATCTCTTCCTTGATTTCGGTGTAGGGGGCTTCGGCCTTGACAAAGGGAACAACCAGGCTGCCCATCTGCGCGCCGTCGAGGATCGGGGCCTTGGCCCCGGCGAAGATGGAAAGACCGCGGTCATCTCCGATGCGCAGGGCGCGCGGCATGGCGTTGATGCAGTGCATGCACTGGTTACACTCCTTGCTGTCGATCCTGAGCTTCTTGCCGTCCATCACCATACAACCGGTGGGGCACAGGTCGATGACCTCTTTCTGGATATCGAAGGGGCCCCAGTCGCGTCCCTTGTGGGAGCCGCCGTTGGGTTCGAATTCGCCGCCGATATAGCCGGCCACGGCTTCCTGATCGATCTTGATGGCATCTCTCCAGGTGCCGATAAAGGCCAGGTCGGCGCGGGCGATGGAGGCCACGCAGCAGTTGGGGCAGCCGTCAAACTTGAATTTGAACTTATAGGGGAAGGCCGGACGATGCAGCTCGTCCTGATATTCCTGGGTCAGGTCGTAGCACAGATCCTGAGTGTCGTAGCAGGCATACTCGCAGCGCGCCTGGCCAATACAATCCGCCGGGGTGCGCAGGTTGGAGCCCGAGCCGCCCAGGTCCTGTTTTAAATTGTGGGTCAGTTCAAAGAAGATCTCTTCCAACTGACGGGTGGTGGTGCCCAGAAAGATGATATCGCCGGTGGAGCCGTGCATGTTGGTGATGCCGGAGCCGCGCATGTCCCAGAGGTCACAGATTTGACGGAGGTAGTCGGTTTTGTAAAATTTGCCGCCCGGCTGCGCAACGCGTACCGTGTGAAAGTGGGCCACGCCGGGAAACAGTTCGGGCTGGTCGCAGTAACGACCGATAACGCCGCCACCGTAGCCGAAAACGCCAACAATACCGCCGTGTTTCCAGTGAGTCCGTCCATGCTTGAAAGAGAGTTCCAGAACGCCCAGAATATCTTCTACAACATCAGTGGGAATCTGATACTCGACGTTGTTCGGGTTCTGGGCGCGGTTTTCGGCCTCTTGCTTCAAATCGGACACGAAGCTTGGCCACGGCCCAGACTCAAGCTGGTCCAACATTGGGGTTTTGTGTTTTGCCATCTTTTTTCCTCCATTTGGTTAATCAAGAAGTCTCAAAAGCCCTGACTTAAATTTGAAAACGGTAAGAAAAGCCACCTCCTCTCAACAATTTTTGTAACTACTCAGAGCACTTCAT
>CAZGPF010000106.1:0-5562 GCA_964527275.1 uncultured Desulfosarcinaceae bacterium | reverse complement strand
ATCGTTACAGTTCGTGCTTTTTTTGTGCTTTTTGCCATTACGCTGAGTAGTTACACAGGATACTGCATGAAGAAAGTCGCCATTATCCCTTCTCGATACGAATCGAAGCGCTTTAGGGGCAAACCTCTGGCGCGCATCGCTGGCAAGGCCATGATACAGCATGTCTATGAGTCCGCCGCCCGCTGCACGATGGTAGACCGGGTAGTGGTCGCCACCGATGATGACCGCATCGCCGAGGCGGTGACCCGTTTCGGTGGTCAGGTCGTCATGACCTCTGCGGACATGCGATCAGGAACCGATCGCGTGGCCCAGGCCGCCGAAAAATTGGGATTGGCCATGGATGATATCGCCGTCAATATTCAAGGCGATCAGCCGTTGATGAACCCGCTGTGTCTGGACGACCTGTTGTCACCACTGATTGCCGACCCGAGGCTCGGCATGACCACTCTGGCCTATCGCATCACCGATCCCGGGGAGTATGCCAATCCCAAGGATGTCAAGGTGGTGATGGACCGGCAAGGCAATGCCCTCTACTTTTCCAGGTCACCGGTTCCTTACGGACGCGATGGTGAAGAGACCTTCGACAGCTATAAACACCTTGGGCTTTATGCCTATACGCGCCGGTTTCTGGAATATTTCCGGCAGCTGCCCAAAGGATATCTGGAGGAGATTGAAAAATTGGAGCAGTTGCGGACATTGGAGCATGGCCACTGCATTCGCGTTGTGATTACGCCTTTCGACTCCCCGGAGGTGGACCTGCCCGAGGACATTACGCGCATCGAAAAGATTTTAGCCACCCTTTAAGGCGCTTTACGAAAAAGATCATCCCGTTTTATACCCCCCCTACCTTCCCGAGATTCGCTATTCCCATTCAATGGTGCTCGGCGGTTTGGAGCTGATATCATATACGACGCGGTTGACGCCGCGAACTTCGTTGATGATCCGGTTGGAGATTCTGCCAAGCAGGCTATGGGGCAGCCGGGCCCAATCGGCGGTCATGGCATCCTTGCTGGTCACGGCACGAATGGCGACGATATTCTCATAGGTACGGCTGTCACCCATGATGCCGACGCTCTTGATGGGCAGCAAGACGGCGAAAGATTGCCACAGTTTTTTGTAATAACCGGCTTCTCGAATCTCCTCCAGAAGCAGGGCATCCACCTCGCGCAGGATATTTAGACGTTTGCGTGTCACCGCGCCAATGACGCGAATGGCCAGTCCAGGGCCGGGAAAGGGCTGACGCCAGATCAGATAGTCCTCCAGGCCCAATTGAGTGCCCAGCTTGCGCACCTCGTCTTTAAACAGGTATTGCAGCGGTTCCACCAGTTTGAGCTGCATGTGTTTGGGCAGCCCGCCCACGTTGTGATGAGACTTGATAACTGCCGTAGGTCCCCCGAACGCCGACCGCGATTCGATCACATCGGGGTAGAGGGTACCTTGGGCCAGGAAATCTGCCCCTTTGATTTTGCGGGCCTCGGCCTCGAAGACCCGCATGAAAATTTTGCCGATGATTTTACGTTTCTTCTCTGGATCGGAGACGTTCTTGAGCGCATCCAGAAAGAGGTTCGTTGCGCGCACAAAACGGATATTGATATGCAGATGCTGCTTGAAAGTAGATCTCAACTTTTTGGCTTCGTCCTTGCGCAGCAGTCCGTTATCCACGAAGATGCATGTCAGGTGTTTGCCGATGGCCTGGTGAATCAGCATGGCGGTGACCGAAGAATCGACGCCGCCGCTGAGTCCTAGAATTACCTGCTTGTCGCCCACCCTTTGGCGAATCTCTTCGATAGCGTCATGGGCAAAGGATTTCATACTCCACGAGCGTTTGCATTTGCAGATATTGAAGAGAAAATTGCGCAGGATATCCTTGCCTTTGACCGTATGTTCCACCTCGGGATGGAATTGGAGCCCGTAAAGCCGTTTTTTGGCACAGGCGGTAGCGGCTACCGGAGTGTTGTCGGTGACGGCCGTGGCTACAAAGCCGGGGGGAAGTTGGGAGATGGAATCGCCGTGGCTCATCCATACCTGGGAACGTCTGGCAATCGATTTCAGGATTCCGCTGTGACGCATAATCTTGAGCTCGGCAAAGCCATACTCGCGCTTGCGGGCCTGTTTGACCGTGCCGCCCAGCGCGGCCACCATGAACTGCAAGCCATAGCAGATTCCCAATATGGGGATTCCCAAATCGAAAATAGCGCGGTCGACTTTTGGGCTGCCATTTTCATAGATGCTGGCCGGCCCGCCGGAAAGGATGATCCCCACGGGACCCCATGCCCGAATACGCTCCAGGGCGATTGTGGGGGGCTCGATCCGGCAGTAGACACGACACTCTCGTACACGCCGGGCAATCAACTGGTTGAATTGGGAACCAAAATCTATAATCAAAATCATGGGCATCCCTTTTGAAATATTTCCAATTAACCAAAGTAGTTAAACGGTTTGCGAAATCAAACCGAATATGGTAGAGACGGCCCAAAAAGTCAATGTTTTTCAGCAATTGTAATTTGAAGCCGGGCCGCGCTCAGCGCGCATTGAGGGAGGGTGGCGACCGATTGCTCCTCTGCGATCAGCATGCCTTGAATTAGATTCTAAAGGAGAGACATCTCATGATTGAGAGTGGCAATCTAAGAAAGGGTCTGAAACTGGATATCGACGGCGTGCCTCATGCCATCGTTCAATTCGAATTTGTCAAACCCGGTAAGGGCCAGGCATTGTACAAGTGCAAACTGAAAAACATGATAACGGGGGGCCAATTCGATAGGACCTACCGTTCCGGAGAAAAGTTCAACATAGCCGATCTGGCAGAGGTGAAGATGGAGTATCTCTACTACGACGGCGACGCCTATTGTTTCATGAATACCACCACCTATGACCAGGAGATGCTTACCGCTGATCAACTGGGGGATGCCGCCAGCTTGCTAAAAGAGAACGTCGTCTGCGATGTCCTGCTGTTCGAGGGCCTTCCCATCGGCGTGACCTTGCCCAACTTCGTCGAGTTGCGCATCACCCAGGCCGAGCCTTGGGCCAGGGGCGACACCGCATCCGGCGACACCAAGCCGGCCACCCTGGAAACCGGACACACTCTTCAGGTGCCGCCCTTTGTCAACGAGGGCGAACTGGTTCGCATCGATACCCGCACAGGGGAGTATGTGGAGCGGGTCAAGGATCGATGAGAGGTAATCCAATAGTCATCGATATTGGAGCATAAATTCCAGCGTTAAATCCAGATCTCCTAATCTCCATCTTTTTCCTGATAGATCACCCGGCCGCAAGATTTGCAGTGGGATGCATCCTTGTCATGATAGTGCAAGCCGCATCGGGGGCATACCACGTCCACTTTTTGGGCTAGGTGAATCCACTCCTTGATGATGCGACTGACCTGCCACGGGATCAGAATGATCCCCGACAATATCATCAGCACGGTCACCCACTTACCCCCATGAGATAGCGGGATGATATCCCCGAAGCCCACCGTTGTCAGAGCCACCACGGTAAAATAGAATGCGTCACCGAAATTTTGTACCTGGGGATTGAGGCCGCTCTCGACCTGGTAAAAAAGGCCGGCAGAGATAAAAAAGATCATTACGATGGTGAAGACCAAGCGTACCACCTTAAGCAGCTGCCACGTGATACTGCCGAAAAAAAAGTCTGGATTGGCGGTAAAGCGCAGAAAACGGAAGATTCGGAAGATGCGAAATCCACGCAGCAAACGGATGAAGCCTAAATTCAAACTGATGTCAAACAGGGGCAGGATCAGCAGCGAGAGGGTTGGCATTATAGCCATAAGGTCAATTATGCTATGGACATCGACAAGCTGACGCCGTCTACTAGGGGCGGCATATATACGGGCGATATATTCCAGGATAAAGAAGGCCACAATCCCGACCTCGATACGCCATAAGAGGTTATGTACCGCTGTGGTTAAGGGGTAGGTTTCCAGCACCAGCAGCCCGCAGATAACCATATTCAGACCAACGATAAGGAAGTCGATGAACCTGCCCAGCGGAGTTTTACAGTCGATCAGGTAAAATTGCAGGGTTCGTCTGAAATCGTCTTTACTGAATTTTTTCATATATCCAAGTCGGCAGGCTGGGATTGGGTTAAACGCGGTTTCTTAGAACGGATAACATACTCCTTGATCCGATTGCCGTCCATCGATTTGACTAGGATTTCATAGTCGCCGATGGTAATTTGTTCCCGCTCTTTGGGAATGCGGCCGATCTGTTCCAGGACGTAGCCGGAAAAGGTGTCATATTCGGCGGATTCGGGAATCCGCATGCCAATGACGTCGTTGACTTCATCGATGTCCGCCTTGCCCAGCACCACCCAGTCCCTGTTTTTCAGCTTGACTATCATAGGTTCCTCTTTGTCGGTCTCGTCCCTGATTTCACCCACCAGCTCTTCCAGCGCGTCCTCCAAGGTGATCAAGCCCGATACGCCGCCGTGTTCGTCCACCACGATAGCCAGATGGAATTTGCGTTTCTTGAACTGCCCCAGAAGGGAGTCGAGTTTTTTATGCTCGGGTACGAAATAGGGCGGCCGCATCAATTTACGCACATCGTCGCCAACCTTGCCGTCGGCATAGTGGGCCAGCAAATCCTTGACGTTCAATATGCCTACCACGTTGTCTATGCTCTCCTCGATTACGGGTATGCGTGTAAAGCCCGAGGATGTGATGGCCTTGAGGTCCAACGGCTCGTCGGCTTCGATGACAAACATATCGGCGCGCGGCGTGAGAATGGCCGATGAGTTGGTATCGTCGAACTCGAATATATTGTGAATCAGCTCCTTCTCCTCTTCCTTGATCTCACCGCCCTCCTCGACCACCTCTACAAAGGTCATCAACTCCTCTTCGGTTACCGCCGGCGTCTGTTTGATCTTGCCGGTCAATTTGGGAATGAAGTCGAGAAAGATAACCACGGGCCGGAACACCAGAGAGCACCAATAGATGGGATGGATCACCAGCCGTCCGATGAGCACGCTGTTGCGGGTTGCCAACGACTTGGGGAACACCTCGCCGAACACCAGGATCAGAAAAGTCATCACGATGGTCACCGCGCCGATGGCATAGCTCGATGTGTCGGTGAAACCGTAACTATCAAAAAGATCCATGGCCATGCGGGCGGCAATGGCCGAGGCCGCGACATTGACCACATTGTTACCGATCAGGATCGTTGTCAGCAAACGGTGAGGATTGTCCTTCATCGACTTGATCAAAGCATTCGCTCTGCCCGGCTTTTTGGCCAGATGGCGAGCCTTGGTGCGGCTGATGGAAAAGAGCGCCGTTTCGGAAGAGGAGAAAAAACCCGAAAGCACTATCAGTACCATTAAAAGTAAAATCTGGTCTAACATTCTGTTTTCTTTTCAGATAGGTGTAGCGGCCTGCGGCGGGACGAAACAGCTACTCCCTTCAGGCAGCAAGCCTTGAGGTAATCCGGGGGATCGCATCGTTGTTGGATTATGAAGTGTGAGTTGGATAAAAAAGGGTCTTCCAAGACTTGCTTATTCCTCCTGAGCTCGTTGATCTGTCCTGCCGTAATGGAATGTCTAACTTGTATATTA
>CAZGPF010000105.1:0-5631 GCA_964527275.1 uncultured Desulfosarcinaceae bacterium | reverse complement strand
TGAACAGCTGCTGGCCCGATAGCCGGAAATCGGCAATCAGCTTCTGGGCCGGCGTTGCGCATATCCAGTCGCAAAACCGCCTGGCCAGGTCCTTTTTCACCTTGGGACAGCGCAGCGGGTTGACCAGCATGACGCTGTACTGATTCTTGAGGCTGGCGTCGCCTTCCACGAGCGCCACCAGGGGCGGACGGCTGTTGTGGTTGTGACCATATTTGATGAAGGTGCCGCGGTCGGTCAGGGTGTAACCGCGCTTCTCGGAGGCAATGTTGATGGTCTTTAGCATGCCCTGGCCGGTCTGGGCATACCACGACTCCCTATCGGGCAAGGCCATGCCCGAGGCTCTCCACAACGCAAGCTCCCTCTTATGGGTGCCGGAGTTGTCTCCCCGGCTGACGAAGACCAGGCGGCGCGCTGCAATGGTCTGGAGGGCATCCGGCAGCGAAGCGCCTTTTATCCCGGCGGGATCATCGGACGGCCCAATAATCACGAAATCGTTAAACATCACCTGGCGTCGTTCTACTCCGTACCCGGCAGCCACATACCTCTTCTCGGCCGCCGGGGCGTGTACCATCAGTAGGTCCACGTCGCAATTTTCCCCCAGCCTCAAGGCCTTGCCAGTTCCACTTGCCGTCCAGCGCAGATCGATACCCGTGGCTTTGGTGAAGTACGGCGCCAGGTAGTCGAGAAGGCCGGTGTTGTCCGTGCTGCTGGTGGTGGCCATCATCAGGGTCGGGACTTTTGTCGCCGCCATGGATGGTGTGGCGAGCACTGCCGCTAGAAAGATAACCCCCATGAGCAAGTTCACAACTGGTTTCATTTTTGGCTCCGAAATTACAATGCCCCTCTTGCCAGATTGTTACCGCTCAAACCTTTACGCCTTAGATGCTTTGCTGTCAATTTTTTGTGAGTCTGGCACTGTTCGCGAGCCTGAGTGGAACGCGGTTTGGCAACACCAAAATCTGTTGACAACCCGTTTGGCAGCCTATACTTATCGTGCCTTATCGGACAATTCGAGCAGATGGATTTACTTGCCCGTGCGGACGGTGATTTTTGGCTTTTCGCGGGGTGCATCGAACGCCTTGTCGCCCAGAGAAGAGTCAACCGCGAGACATCTGTTTGAAAGATTGAGAGGGTAAAATGTCAAAGCAGGTCATCGGTTCCGTCATGGTAGTCGGCAGCGGTATCGCCGGTATGCAGGCCGCCCTGGATCTTGCCGATTCAGGCTACTATGTTTATCTACTTGAAAAATTGTCCTCCATTGGCGGGGTCATGTCCCAGTTGGACAAGACTTTCCCCACCAATGACTGCTCGATGTGAATTATCTCCCCTAAACTGGTCGAGGTCGGCCGGCATCAAAATATCGAACTCAGGACCCTGAGTGAAGTCAATGCGATCAAGGGAGAGGCGGGGAACTTCGAAGTCGAGATCCTCCAACACCCGCGTTACATCGACGAAGACAAATGTATCGCCTGCAACCTGTGCGCCGAAAAATGTCCCAAGAAGATCAGCGATACCTATAATATGGGGCTGGTAAAACGCAAGGCGGCCTATGTGGAATATGCTCAGGCCGTGCCGCTAAAGTACGCTATCGACCCGCAGAGCTGCATCTGGCTCCAAAAAGGCAGGTGCGGCGTCTGTAAAAAATTTTGCCCCACGGGCGCCGTCGATTTTGACCAGCAGCCCATAACCGAGACGCTAAGCGTTGGTTCGGTGATTCTGGCGCCGGGCTTTACCCCCTTCGACCCGCGCCCCTTCGATAACTACCAGTACGCAGCGCTGCCCAACGTGGTCACCTCCATGGAGTTCGAGCGTATCCTCTCGGCCTCCGGCCCGACCTATGGCCATATCACCCGCCTCTCCAAGGACAAACAAGAGCCCAAAAAAATCGCCTGGTTCCAGTGTGTGGGCTCCCGTGAGCTCAACAAATGCGATAACGCTTACTGCTCGTCGGTCTGCTGCATGTATGCCATCAGGGAGGCCGTGATCGCCAAGGAGCACCTTGGCGACGACCTGGACTGCGCCATCTTTTTCATGGACATGCGCACCCACGGTAAGGATTTTGAGCACTACTACAATAACGCTATGGACAAAGGTGTGCGGTTTGTACGCAGCCGGGTGCATACCATCATTCCCACCGCGCAGGATGATCTGGAAGTGCGCTATGTGAATGAGTCGGGCACAACCGTCGATGAAAAATTCGATATGGTGGTGCTCTCGGTCGGCATGCAGACCAGCCCCCAGGTGGTGGAGCTGGCCAGGAAGCTCGATATCGAGCTTGGTCCGGGACGATTCTGCGCTACGGATTGCTTTGCGCCGGTAGCCACCTCCCGTGCAGGCATCTATGCCTGCGGTGCCTTCCAGGGCCCCAGGGACATTCCCCAGGCCGTGGTGGACGCCAGCGCGGCGGCGGCGGCGGCCGGGGAGCTGTTGACCCCGGCTCGCGGCACTTTGATCACGGCGCAAGAGGTCGTGGCCGAGACCGATGTCGTGGGCCAACGCCCGCGCATCGGCGTCTTCGTCTGCCGTTGCGGCACCAATATCGCCGCCGTTGTGGATGTGCCGGCCGTGGCCGAGTTCGCCGCCGGTCTGCCCTATGTGGAATTCACGGCCGATAATCTCTACTCTTGTTCCCAGGACAACCAGGAGGTCATGACCCGGATTATCCGTGAGCAGAACCTCAACCGGGTGGTCGTGGCGGCCTGTACACCCAAGACCCATGAGCCTCTTTTCCAGGAGACGCTGATCAACGCCGGCTTGAATAAGTACCTTTTTGAGATGGCCAATATTCGCAACCACAACTCCTGGGTGCATAAACACAATCCCGATCAGGCAACGGAAAAAGCAAAGGACCTGGTACGCTCGGCGGTTTCCAAGGTGGCGCTGGCCGCGCCGCTGCCGGAGGCCGAACTGCAGGTCAACCAGGCCGCCCTGGTAGTCGGCGGCGGCATCGCCGGCATGTCCGCAGCCCTGAGCCTGGCCCGCCAGGGCTACGCCACCCACATCGTCGAGCGCGATACTCGACTGGGCGGCCAGGCCCATAACATCCTGCGGTCTGCCGACGGCGCGATTGTAGCCCAAAAACTGGCGGCCATGGTCGAGGAGATCGATCAGGACGCCAACATCGGCGTACACCTCAACACGGTCCTCGATTCGGTGGAGGGGTTCGTAGGCAATTTCACCTCCACCCTGGCATCGGATATGGGCAGCAGGCAGATCGAACACGGGGTCACCATCATCGCCACAGGCGCTCAGCCCTCGAAACCCACGGAGTACTGCTATGGAAGGGACCCGCGCGTCATGACCAGCCTGGAGCTGGACCGCAAGATCATGGATCATGATCCGGCGGTAGACGAGGCTGCGGCGGCGGTATTTATTCAATGCGTGGGCTCCCGGGAGCCCCATCGCCCGTACTGTTCGCGTATCTGCTGCACCCATGCGGTGGATACAGCCCTGCTGTTAAAAGAACGTAAGCCCGAGATGGATGTATTTATCCTCTATCGCGATATTCGCACCTATGGCGAACGCGAAAGATTATATACGCAGGCTCGCGAGGCCGGTGTGATATTCATTCGTTACGCATTGGAGAACAAGCCCCAAGTCAGCGTGGAGAACGGTAAAGTATCCGTTGAGGTGATCGACCATGTACTCGGCGTGCCGGTGTGCATCGAGACCGATCTGCTGACCCTGGCCTCCGCCGTGGAGGCCAACAGAGACGCAGGGCTGGCCAACTTCTTTAAAGTGCCCGTGAACAGAGACGGTTTCTACGTGGAGCGCCATGCCAAACTGGGTCCCACGGAGTTTGCCACCGACGGTGTCTTTCTCTGCGGGCTGGCCCACTACCCCAAGCCGATTGATGAATCCATAGCCCAGGGCAAGGCGGCGGCATCCCGGGCCGTCACCCTGCTGGCCAGGGAGACGATCCATACCAGCGGCAATGTCGCCCATGTGGCCCCCGCAGTATGCAGCGGCTGCGGAGTGTGTCTCTCCATATGCCCCTACTCGGCGCCCTCTTTCATAGCCGCCGAAGAGCGCATGTTCCCCGGCAAGGCGCAAATCAACCCGGTCCTGTGCAAAGGCTGCGGCTTGTGCGTGGCCTCATGCCGCTCGGGCGCCATTCACTTGAAGGGATTTGACAACGACCAGATTTTTGCCCAAATATCTGCCATCAGCTAAATAAAGGAGATCGATGCATGTCCGATTGGGAACCGAAAATCGTAAGCTTCCTGTGCAACTGGTGCAGCTACGGTGCTGCCGACCTGGCCGGGGTGAGCCGCATGGAGTACCCTACCCATATCCGCGTGGTGCGCATCCCCTGTACGGGGCGCATGAGCCCCAAGTTCGCCCTGGCGGCCTTGCGCGAAGGCGCTGACGCCGTCTGGGTGTCTGGCTGACATCCCGGCGAATGCCATTACCTGGACGGTAATTACTACGCGCGTCGCAAGTTCGCGTTACTCAAAAACTTGCTACTCCATATGGGGGTCGAGGCCGACCGGCTCCATTTCTCATGGATCTCATCCGCCGAATCGACCAAGTTCGTCGAAGTGGTTAAAGAGATATCCGAGAAGGTTCAAGCCATCGGACCCAATCAGCGCTTTGTCAAACTTGAGGCAAAGGTGGCCTAGGCATGCAAACTTATACTGAGAAGATAAGAGAGATTTCCCGCAGATTGCTCGAATCGCGCCAGGTGGATATGGTGATCGGTTTTCGGGTTGGATCGATACCGATGATGAACGAGCCTTGCATGATCCGCAAACCGCAAGACGTTGATCAACTCGTCTGGGACAGCCATTGCGGCATCAACCTGGCCAACTACCTGACTGATCGTAAAAATGTAAAGATCGGCATCGTGGCCAAGGGGTGCGATTCGCGCAATATCGTTACCCATATCCTCGAAAACAAGATTCAGCGCGACCAGTTGGTGATTATCGGCGTGCCGTGCCTGGGAATGGTAGACAGACGCAAAATAGCCATGCGCATGGAGGGCGAGATCCTTGAAGCCAGCGAAGCGGAAGGTATGCTCAGCGTAAAGAGCGCCGCAGGCGACCGATCTTTTGTCAAGGCCGATGTGCTGCAATCCAACTGTGGCGTATGCGCCCATCGCAACCCAGTGATTCACGACGAGATGGTGGCCGATGCGGTGGTGGAACAGACCAGTGTCGATCCATACGGCGATGTTAAGGCCATCGAAGCCATGTCCAGTGAAGAGAGGTGGAACTTCTTCGATGAGTTGCTGTCGCCATGTATACGTTGCTACGCCTGCCGCAACGCCTGCCCGCTGTGCTATTGTCCAACCTGTTTCGTGGACGAGTCCAATCCCCAATGGGTTGGCAAGAGCCAGAACCCCATGGATGTACGCACCTTTCACTTTCTGCGGGCCTACCATTGCGCCGGCCGCTGTACCGACTGCGGCGCGTGTGAACGCGCCTGCCCGATGGATATCAACATGCGCGTGCTGACCAAAAAATTGAACAAGGATTGCCTGGAGCTGTATGGATGGGAGGCCGGCCTGTCGCCAGAGAGCCGCCCGGCCCTGGATGTGTACAATCCCGACGATCCCGGCGAGTTCATAAAATAAGCAATCCTAAAGGCATACTCTTATGAAGGTCATCAAAATCGACAAATGCGAATGGT
>CAZGPF010000104.1:0-5666 GCA_964527275.1 uncultured Desulfosarcinaceae bacterium | reverse complement strand
GGAGTTGCACAGCAGGCCCAGGCGCTGCTTTTTCAAACCGGGCGGTGGTGATGCGCTAAGGGTCTCAATGCCCAAGGTTACGCGGTTCATGGTAGTATCCATTTTATAGATTGGCTTTAAGGCGCCAACAGGTTTCCCATGCAAAATTAGCGCCAGGCATTAACCTAAAACCTTGCTCCCCGGCTCCCAGGCTGGAGCGTGGGATCGCCGAAAAATCGAGCTTCCAAGTCAACTTTAGCATAGAAAAAGTATGCTTTAAACCGCTACGCAACCGTAATTTTATTCAGGCACTGCCTATAGCAGGCCTCGGCGCGGTGACGCCATCGCGATTGCCGACCGGTCTGGACTTTAGCAAGGGCCTTACTCAAGCGATAAAATACCACAACGTTAAGCACCGGGCTTTGAACCTTTTTTCGTCATAGAAGCCTTAAGATCACAATTGCCGCAATAGCTGTAAACCGCTTGACAGCCGCATGGGTACTCAATTAGGTTACCTTGCGGCCTAAATTCAACTTTAGTCTCTCCACTCATGCTACGGCAGCAGCCGATTTGAGGTGCAGTAATTTTTCAGCGAGCCCCAGGAGGCGCGAGGTGCCAATTTCTCTTTCGGGCATCGTAATTCTTGTCGGTGGCTATGGTAGTGGAAAAACGGAAGTCGCCATTAACCTGGCCGCGCAGCAACAATTAAAAGGAGCCCGGGTCCGCGTGGCGGACCTCGACCTAGTCAATCCTTACTTCAGAACCAGGGAGGCACGACAGACCCTTGAGGCGCTGGGCATTGGTGTAGTGCTCCCCGCCGACCGGCATCTGTGGGCGGACCTTCCAATTCTGATGCCCCATGTGGCGGGTCTGATAAGGAGTCCCGGCGATCTGGCCATTCTGGATATGGGAGGAGATGACGTCGGTGCCACCGTCCTGGCCGCCCTGGCCGATGCTTTTGATCCATTGCATGCCACCATCCACGTCCTGCAGGTGGTCAACCCCTTCAGGCCCAATACCGACTCGGTGGAGGGGTGCCTGAAGGTGCGCGGTTCTATCGAGGCCGCCGCTCGCATGGCCGTGACGGGCTGGGTGGGCAATGCCAATCTCATGCTAGAGACCAGGGCGCAGCATTTTACTTTTGGATTGGAGTTCATGACGCGGCTGGCCGGCCGCAGCAATTTGCCGGTCCAATTTGTCACCGTGCCCAGCAAGGTTCGATCCCGGATCGACCCGTCAAGCAGCCAGTGGCCCATATTGACGATTAAGCGGCAACTGGTGCCGCCGTGGACGCAGGCCGAAAACCTGGGGGAGGAGTAGTTTTTTAGCTAACCCCAAGGTAACTACTCAGCGTAATGGCAAAAAGCACAAAAAAGCACGAACTGCAACAATTCTATCTCGAACTGTAACTGCTCAGAGTGCTTTAGGTTCGGTCATTCAGGTCTTTTCATAATAGCATCGCTATATGGAAAGGCCTGAAGGGCCGAAGATGAAGTGCTCTGAGTAGTTACACCCCAAGGAGCCGGATATGGCTAATAGCTATCGCATTGAAGAAGAGTTGTGCAAAGGTTGCGGCCTCTGTGTTGCCGTGTGCCCCAAGCAGGTGCTTGAAATTTCAAAGAGTGTAAATACCAAAGGCTACTTTACCGCCTATCAGGCGCGGCCGCAGGATTGTATCAAGTGTGCTCTCTGCTGCGCCATCTGTCCGGATGTTGCCATCTCCATTACTGCAACGGCCGAGGCCGGGTAGGAGAGCTGTCAAGCGCGACCCTGACGAACTGACTTGGAGCTGAATATATGTCAAAAGTGTTGATGAAGGGCAACGAAGCCATTGCCGAGGCGGCTATCCGAGCGGGCTGTCTAAACTATTTTGCCTATCCCATCACCCCCCAGTCGGAGGTGGCGGAATACCTTGCCTGGCGAATGCCGGAAGTCGGGGGCCTCTTCTTGCAGGGCGAGAGCGAAGTGGCTGTTTCGTATATGATTCATGGAGCCGCGGCGGCTGGTGCCCGGGTCTTCACCACTTCCTCCAGCCCGGGCATCAGTTTGATGAGTGAAGCCATCAGCTATATGGCCGGCGCTCAATGTCCGGCGGTCTTCGTCAATATCATGCGCGGCGGCCCGGGTCTCGGCGGCATTCTTCCCTCCCAGGCGGATTATCTGCAGGCAACCAAGGGTATCGGCCATGGCGACGCCCGCATGCTGGTGATGGCGCCGGCCACGGTACAGGAAGCTGTGGAGATGATGATGAGGGCCTTTCCCCTGGCTGAAAAGTATCGCAATCCGGTGATGATTCTGGGGGATGGATTGATCGGACAGATGATGGAGCCGGTCGAGTTTCCAGATCACCTCAAAACCGAGCCCACCAACAAGGATCAGTGGGCCACCAACGGCATGCATACCCGTGGCGGCGATAGTCAGAATATTGTCCGCACGCTCTTTCTGGATCCCACCGAACTGAATGCCAACAACCTGGTCCTGAAGGCCAAATACGACCGCATGCACAGAGAAGATGTTCGCCATGAGGCCTATAATCTGGATGGTGCTTACACTCTCCTGCTGGTCTCGTACGGAACCATGAGCCGGGTGTGCAAAACCGCCATCGACATCCTCAAGGAGCAAGGCGTTCCCGTGGGCCTGATTCGCCCCCAAACCCTGTTTCCCTTCCCGGAAGAGGCCGTTTTGAAGGCCGCCGAAGGCCCAGGCTGCCGACAAGTGCTCTGCGTGGAGATGAGCATGGGACAAATGGTGGAAGATGTGCAGCGCAGCCTCAAGGGCCGCAAGCCGGTGCGGTGGTACGGCAAGTGCGGCGGAGATATACCCACGCCGGAAGAGATCATAGAACTGATACAAACCACCATGGCGCGGCGCCAATAGGAGAATCAGGTATGGCCGTAACATTTCAGAAACCCAAAGCGCTCTTCCATCGACCGACGCACTATTGTCCGGGGTGCACCCATGGGGTGGTCCACCGGCTGATCGCCGAAGTCATTGACGAACTCGAAATCCGTGGCCGAACCGTGGGCATCGCCCCTGTGGGGTGCGCAGTGTTGATGTACAACTATATCGACGTCGATTTCCAGGAGGGGGCCCACGGACGGGCGCCGGCCATGGCCACGGGCATCAAAAGGGTACGCCCCGACCTGATGGTGTTTACCTACCAGGGCGACGGTGATTTGGCCAGTATCGGCCTGGGCGAGATCGTGCATGCCGCCAACCGGGGGGAGAAGTTTACAACCATTTTTATCAACAACGCAGTCTACGGCATGACCGGCGGTCAGATGGCGCCGACCACCATGCCGGCTCAGCGCACCACCACCTCGCCCTTGGGTCGCGACACTGCGGATGTCGGCATGCCCATACGCGTGTCCGAGCTGCTGGCCTCCCTGGCCACCCCCGGTTATATTACCCGGCAAACGGTGATCAGACCTAGGTATATCAAGAAGGCCAAAAAGGCCATCCGCAGAGCCTTCGAGTATCAAATGGAGAAGCGCTGTTTCTCTTTTGTCGAGGTGGTCAGCACCTGCCCCACCAATTGGGGCCTGACACCAGTGCAGGCGGTGAAGTGGGCCGAAGATACTTTACTGCCCTACTATACCCTGGGCGATTTCAAGACGCCGGAAGAGCCCGCATCCGGAAACCTTATTCAGGAGAAGGCATGCAAAGCGAAGTGATGTTCGCCGGATTCGGGGGGCAGGGAATACTGCTGGTCGGTAAGGTGCTGGCCCAGGCGGCCATGGACGAAGGCTATGAAGTGGCCTGGGTACCGTCATACGGCCCAGAAATGCGCGGCGGTACCGCCTATTGCACGGTGGTGATCGGCGACCGTCCCATCGGGTCCCCGATAATCAAGAATCCCCTGCACCTGGTGGCCATGAACAGGCCCTCGCTGGAGAAATTTGCGTCCGTGGTCAAGACCGGCGGTGTCATCGTGGTAAATTCCTCTTTGATCCCTATCGATACCGACCGGGACGATGTGGATCAACTCAAGGTGCCGGCGACGGATATCGCCAAGCGGCTGGGCAATTCCAGGGCGGCCAACATCGTAGCCCTGGCAGCATTTGTGACGCGCTCAAAGATAGTAACCCTCTTAACACTCAAGCAGTGCGTAGAGGCGGAGTTTCGCAGGAAGCCCAAGCTGATCCCTCTCAATATGGCGGCGGTGGATGCCGGAGTGGCCGCCGCCCGACAGCCCTGAAGATTATGGTAACTACTCAGAGCACTTCATCTTCGGCCCTTCAGGCCTTTCCATATAGCGATGCTATTATGAAAAGACCTGAATGACCGAACCTAAAGCACTCTGAGCAGTTACAGTTCGAGATAGAATTGTTGCAGTTCGTGCTTTTTTGTGCTTTTTGCCATTACGCTGAGTAGTTACAGATTATGAAGCTAAAGATCCCCGGCCACACGCTGGCCATTCAGCCCTACGTTCCCGGCAAGCCCCTGGCGGAACTCGAACGCGAGTACGGCATTACCGACTCCATCAAACTGGCTTCCAATGAAAACCCGCTGGGGCCTTCGCCCCGCGCCATGGCCGCCATGCGCGCATATGTTACGGGGATGCATCGTTACCCGGATGAGCCGGGTTATGCGCTGCTACGGGGCATTGCCACACGGCACGGAGTAGAGCCGCAACAGGTCATGATCGGCAACGGGTCCGATGACCTGCTCGGGATGCTGGCGCGGGCCCTTTTGCAGCCCGGCGACGAGGTCATCGTGCCGACGCCCACCTTTTTGATGTATACCATCGTGGCCCAGACGGCGGGTGCTAAAACCGTCTGCGTGCCCCTCGTCAATTTGGCCATCGACCTGGACGGGATCCTCTCCAGGGTCAATGCCAACACCCGTCTGATATTCATCTGCAATCCCAACAATCCCACCGGGCAAGTCGTCCTGCGGCGGGCCTTCGAAGGCTTTCTTGCACGGCTTCCCGAGCATGTGGTGGTAGTGGTAGACGAGGCCTATGCCGAATTCGTGCGTGACTCCCATAGCATCCAGGGTCTCGACTATCTTGATGTCGGGGTCACGGTGGTGACACTGAGAACCTTTTCGAAAGCCTTTGGCCTGGCCGGATTGCGCGTGGGCTATGGGGTCATGCCCACGGATCTGGCCGAAATCCTCAATCGCGTGCGCATGCCGTTTAACGTCAATGCCATGGCTCAGGCTGCGGCCACGGCGGCTTTGGACGATGAACGCTTCCTTGAAAAAACCATCGGCCTGGTGCATCAGCAATTGGACTGGTTTTATGAGCAGCTCCGCCAGCGGCGGATTGGATATGTTCCTACCCAATCCAACTTCTTCCTGATCGACGTGGCCCGTGACGCCACAATCGTGTTTGAACGGCTTCTCCGGATGGGGGTGATCGTGCGCGCCATGAACGCCTACGGATTTCCAAACTGCATCCGGATCAATATCGGTCTTCCAGAAGAGAACCGCCGTTTTCTATCCGCGCTGGACAAGGTGCTAAACCGGTAAGGCGCTTTACGAAATAGATCAGTAACTACTCAGAGCACTTCATCTTCGGCCCTTCAGGCCTTTCCATATAGCGATGCTATTATGAAAAGACCTGAATGACCGAACCTAAAGCACTCTGAGCAGTTACAGTTCGAGATACAATCGTTATAGTTCGTGCTTTTTTGTGCTTTTTGCCATTACGCTGAGTAGTTACATAGATCATACCTTCAAAT
>CAZGPF010000103.1:0-5677 GCA_964527275.1 uncultured Desulfosarcinaceae bacterium | reverse complement strand
GGGTTCCACCCAACTCCGACGTGCTGAAACCGGCAGGCTCATAACTTTTTTTCGAGCCACTTGATGTCCATCTTCAGTCGCCCGATTTCTTCGTAAAGTGGAGCTGTGAGTTGCTCCTCGCTTTTTGGCGGCCGTTTTTTTCCAGATGAGAAAAGCTCCGGGGCATTTGAAAGCAGTTGTTTTTTCCAAGCCGATATTTGATTGGGATGTATCTTATAAATCATAGCTCAGCTTTCTGCGGACTTGAAAAAAGAGTTGCCAGAAATGAATGGCTTCTCGCCCCGCAATCTGAAATACATGCGCAAATTTGCATAAGCCTGGCCGGATCGTGAAATTGTGCAGCGGGTCGCTGCACAAATCCTCTGGCATAATTATCAAGCACTTCTGGACAAATTAAGATTCATCCGGTTGAAACATACTTTTAGTTGAAAAATGAGGACATACATGCCCTTTCTTTGGAAAGCGCTAACAATAAAATCAAAACCCTTCAACGGCAAGCCTATGGATATTGAGATATGGAGTTTTTCAAACTTAAATGCATGCAATTCACGAAGCGAAGTACGCTTTAGTCGGATGAACCTGTTTGAATTTCTTGTTGAGTGTGTATGCGTAACAAAACCTTTCGTTGCGTGTAATATTCGTTATACACTCTACAAACTAGTTTGTGGCGTCTGTACACTCCACAAAATATCTTGTAGGACAAGACCAGAAGGTAGCCATTGAATCTGTGGTTGACATGTTTCGTGGACAGGATATCAACCGTACTGAATTTAGCGTTTCATAGCTGGTTGACCCATGTGGGCAAATAGCGTTTCCAGGATGGTTCAAAGTTCCAACACCGCTTGGAACCTACAATCCGGATTGGGCTGTGCTAGTCGAAATCGATGGTCATGAGAAACTTTACTTTGTGGTAGAAACCAAGGGTAGCACCTGGTGGGATGAACTGCGGCACATTGAGGGGGTAAAGATTGAATGCGCTGAAAAGCACTTTAAGGAGATAGCAGTGGATTCGAATCCTGCTCGATATGTCAAAGCTAAGGACGTAAATGGCATGCTGAGCCATGATGCGCTATAGTCAAAACTTGTGTAAGCATGATCAGCCGGCAGGCTGCAAAACAGTCCGCTTGTCCGATAAAAGGAGCGCGACATGCGATTGAGAAAGCTGGGTAGTTCGAAAATTGAGATCTCGCCGATTATTATGGGTACCTGGCAAGCCGGTAAGGCCATGTGGACCGAAATAGACGACGGCTCTTCGCGGCGGGCCATCAGGGCGGCCTACGATGCGGGGATCACTACCTTCGATACTGCGGAGTTGTACGGCAACGGCCATTCGGAACGCATCCTCGGCCAGGCCCTGGGTGATGTGCGCCACGAGGTGGTGATCGCTTCGAAGGTCTTTTCCAACCACCTTAAAGCCAATCAGGTGACCGTGGCCTGTCACCGCTCCCTAAAAAATTTGAAGACCGATTATATCGACCTGTATCAGATCCATTGGCCGCCTGGCTCGTTCGGGCATGTCGCGGTGCCTATAGAGGAGACCTTGGGGGCGCTCAATAAGTTAAAAGACCAGGGCAAAATCCGCGCTATCGGCGTTTCCAATTTTAACCGCCGGCAGATGCAAGAGGCCGCCCAGTATGCCCAGATCGTCACGCTGCAACCGCCCTACTCCCTCTTCTGGAGAGAGGCCGATGCCGATGTTGCCCCCTATTGCCGCGCCGAGGGCATCACCATTCTGGCGTACTCTTCCATGGCCCAGGGCTTGCTCACCGGAAAATTCGGCCCGGGGCACCAATTCCAAAAAGGCGACCACCGGTCATTCAATCGGCTCTTTCAACCTGACAACTTCCGGCGCGTGTTGGCGGCTCTGGAGCAGCTCAAGCCCATTGCCTTGGAGAAGGGGACCACTTTGGGTCAACTGGCCCTGGCATGGGTTATCGCCCAACCCAATACCTGCGCCATCGCCGGAGCACGCAGCGCCAAACAGGTGATCGAAAATGCGGCGGCGGCGGAAATCGAACTTACACAAGCGGATTTAGAATCCATGGATGCGATCAGCCGCACGGTCACCTCCCACCTGGATGATAATCCGGTGATGTGGAAATGGTGATTCAGGATGCCTCTCTCTGCTCGAAAATCTACGCTTTGTCCCACCTGCCGCAAGCTCATCAGCATTGATGAGTCCCGCTGCCCCCACTGCGGCACGTCCACACCCAACGCACGCTGGAAGAACAACCCCCTGACACGCGGGTTGGTGTCGGACGCGCAACTGGTTCGTATCATCATTTTCGTCAACATCGGCATCTATCTATTCTCGCTATTTATCAGCAAAAGCGTCGTAACAGCGGGGGTGGATTCGCCGGGCATACTCTCGCCCTCCCTAAGGGCCCTGGCCACAATGGGCGCCACCGGGAGATACCTTATAGATGATCTGGGATGGTGGACTCTTGTATCGGCAAGTTACCTCCACGCCAGCCCGCTGCACCTCGTCTTTAACATGCTGGCCCTGAAACAGATTGCGCTTCTGATTACTCAATTGTACGGTGTGTTTCGCTTTTTTACTATTTTCACACTTGGCGGGGTGGGTGGATTTTTGGCCTCATATCTCATGGGCGTGCCGATAACGGTAGGGGCCTCGGCTGCATTGTGCGGCCTGATCGGCGCGGCCCTCTACTATGGCTTCAGCCGCGGCGGGGAGTTCGGCCAGATGGTCTACCGCCAGATCGGCGGGTGGGCCACCGGCATCCTCATCTTCGGATTCTTCATTCCACAGATCAACAATACTGCCCATATCGGCGGCATGCTGGCCGGTGCGATGTGTGCCGCGCTTTCAGGATATAGTGAAAAAGTCCCGGAAGGCGTTACCCATCGAAACATTGCCAGCGCCTGCATGCTCATTACATTTTTAATTCTCTTGTGGTCCCTGTACAGGGGATTGGGTTTTTGGCTGGGCTTTTAGGAAAAAAGAGGGGTTATGACGACTGCGCTACGTACTCCACTTCATGATCAGCACCTGAACCTGGGCGCCCGGATGGTAGATTTCGGCGGATGGCAGATGCCGCTGCACTATCGATCCGGCATTCTGCAAGAGCACCTGGCAACTCGCGGCCGGGCCGGGCTCTTCGATGTCTCCCACATGGGCCGCCTGATCATCTCCGGTAAAGAGGGCCTTGCCTTGCTGCAGCACGTGTTGACCAACAATGCGGCCGCATTAGATGTTGGCGAGAGTCACTATACTCTGATCTCGGACGAGGAGGGCACGGCCCTGGACGATGCCTATCTCTATCGATTTCATGCTGATAAATACCTGCTGGTAGTCAATGCCGCCAACCGCGAGAAGATCTGGCGACATCTGCAAACGCGGAGCGCCAGGTTTGGCGCTGTGACCCTCGAAGACCACAGCGCTCAAATTGCCATGCTCAGCCTGCAGGGTCCCCGATCCAAGGCCATGCTCAGCGAACTTATTGACGCCTCGACCCTGCCCTTGCCCCAGCGCAACGCCCTTAGCATCGCCTCTTATGGCGGCTGGGAGGTCTGGCTGGCCCGTACAGGGTATAGCGGCGAGCCCCTATGTTTTGAACTCTTCATCCCGGCCAAGGGCGTGGGCCGGCTTTGGGAGCGTTTGCAGGCCTGCGGCGCCCAGCCGGTCGGCCTGGGTGCGCGGGATACGCTGCGCCTGGAAGCCGGCTTGCCGCTGTATGGTCACGAACTGGGCACGGACCCCGCAGCGAGTCCCATTCCCATCTTCGCCACTGCCATGGCCACTTTTGCGGTCAGCTTTTCCGATCTCAAGGCAGACTTCGTGGGCAGAAAAGCGTTGCGTAGTCAATATCAAGCCTTGCAGGCCATCCTCGAAGAACGCCAGGCCGATATCAGCGCCCTGCCCCGCCGCATACGCCCCCTGGAGCTGCGGGGCAAAGGTATCGCCCGGCCTGGCTGCCAGGTTTTGTACGACGACCGCAAGGCCGGCCTGATCACCAGCGGCACCATGGTTCCACTGTGGCGATTCGAAGGCCGGGGGCTTGAGGCAACCATGATCGACCAGAGCGCTAAGCGGGCCATCGCCCTGGCACTGATCGACAGCCGCATCCCCGACGGTGCACAGGTCGATGTTGTCCTCCGCAGCGGGCGGGTTAAGGCCGGTGTCATGCCGTACCTGCTGCGCGCCGAGGCACCCCCCACGGCCCGGCCCATCACCTGGGACGATCTTAACCCCGTGCCCGCAGCAGTGGAGACGGAGCGGTCGTCAACCGAACAGGTACGCCACTGGGTGCAACGCAGCATAGACAATGCCCTCTGGCGCCAACGGCAGTGTGTCAACCTGATTCCCTCTGAACAGACCGCCTCGCCCCTGGTGCGCATGCTCTCGGTTCAGGACCCGGCCGGCCGCTATGCCGAGCACAAGGCCGTCAAGGCATTTGCCGACGCCGAGATCTTCTACTATCAGGGCACGCAATTCATTGGGGCGGTGGAAGCGGCCCTGGCGGAGCAGATGATCCAGTACCTGAGTTGCCGGCAGGTTGAGACCCGCCCGGTTTCCGGCCAGATGGCCAACATGGTGCTCTACTCTGCCCTGGTCGATTTTTACAATCGCGGCGACCGCAAAATCGAACAGCGACGTATCCGCCGGGTGATGAACCACCACATCATCCAAGGCGGCCACCTGAGCGCCCAGCCCATGGGCGCCCTGCGCGATTTTGTCATGCGCGACCCGCGCACCGAGAAGCCGGCGGTGGTCAATTTCCCCAGCCTGCCGCACAACCCCTACCAGGTTGATTTAGATGCCTGTGCCCGGCTGGTGGAGCAATACCGCCCCCAACTGATCATCCTGGGCCGCAGCATGACCCTGCATAAAGAGCCGCTGCGCGAGATGCGCCGCTTGATAAACGGCCTGGAACTGGAGACGATTCTGCTTTACGACATGGCCCACGTGCTGGGCCTGGTGGGGCCCCACTTTCAACGACCATTCGAAGAGGGGGCCGACTTCGTGACAGGCTCCACCCACAAGACCTTCTTCGGCACCCAGCGGGGCGTGGTGGCTGCCGACTTCAAAGCGGGCCGGCCCCGCGACGAGGAGTTATGGGAGGCGGTCGCCCGGCGGGCCTTCCCCGGAGCAGTGAGCAACCACCACCTGGGCACCCTGCTGGGACTGCTGGCGGCCGCCATGGAGATGAATGCCTTCAAGGATCAGTACCAGCCCCGGGTCATAGCCAATGCCAAGGCCTTTGCCGCAGCCCTCAATCAGGCCGGCTTGAAGATCGCTGGCGACCCGGCCATGGGCTATACCGAAACCCATCAGGTCATCGTCGAGGTGGGCTATGCCCAGGGAGCGAAGATCGCCCAGCGCCTGGAGGCTAACAACATCATCTGTAACTTCCAGGCAACCCCCCGCGAAGAGGGTTTTACAGCCTCCGGCGCATTAAGGTTGGGCGTGGCCGAAATGACCCGCTTCGGCATGCGGAGAAACGATTTCGAAAACCTGGCCCAGCTCATGGCCGACGTGATCCTGCGGCAACGCAATGTAAAAGCGGAGGTGACGGCCCTGCGACGGCGCTTCTTGAAACTGCGCTACTGCTTCGCCGGCCAGGACATGGACGACCTGCTGGAAAAACTGCACCAACTGGTTTGGTAACTACTCAGAGTACTTCATCTTCGGCCCTTCAGGCCTTTCCATATAGCG